>CAMPIA010000066.1 GCA_946886175.1 uncultured Altererythrobacter sp. | reverse complement strand
TCGGCCTGTCGGGCTCGATCGGCGCGATCGTCGGGCAGAACTGGGGTGCCGGCCGGCCCGATCGCGCGCGCCGCGCGATGCTCGAGGCCGGATTGTTCTGCGTCGGCTACGGCGTCGTGCTCGCGGTGGTGCTGTTCGCCGCCGGGCGGTGGTTCGCGGATTTCTTCACCGCAGATCCGGCGGTCATCGCCGAGTTCGACAGCTACCTCGGGATCGCCGCCTGGGGCTATGCCGGATTCGGCCTGTTGATCGTCGCCAACGGCGCGCTCAACGCGGTCGACAAGGCCGGCTGGGCGCTGGCGCAGAGCTGCGCGCGCGTGTTCCTGGTCATGCTGCCGTTCGGCTGGCTGCTGCGCCCGATCTGGGGGCCGGAGGCGATCTATGCCGCCGAACTCGCCGCCAACCTGGCGGGGGGTGTCATCGCCGCATTCATCGTGTGGCGAGTCCTGAAGCACTTTCCCGGGCGCGAGTGACCTTTCGTTAACCATCCTTGGCCATACCCGCCGCGAGATCGGGGGGCATGGGGTTTGATGGACGACCTGCTGGCAGACTTCGTGGCCGAAACCCGCGAGATGCTTCAAGCTATCGAGGGCGAGATCGTGGCGTGGGAGGCCGACCCCACCGACCGCGCGCGGCTCGACGCCATTTTCCGCTTCGTCCATACGGTGAAGGGCAACTGCGGCTTTTTCGATTTCCCCCGGCTCGAGAAGCTCAGCCACGCGGCCGAAAGCGCACTGTCCGAAGTCCGCGCCGGCCGCCGCCGCGCGAGCAGCGAGCTGGTCACCGCGGTGCTCGCGGTGATCGACCGGATCAGCGACATGATCGACGCGATCGATGCGGGCGAGGAGCTTCCCGCGGGCGGCGACGAGCTGCTGACCGCGGCGCTCGAACCGCGCCGCGACGAGCCCGACAGCGAGAGCATTCAGGCCGAGGAACACGCCGGGCCCAGAGCGTCGCGCCAGTGCAACGGCACGCGCTCGATCCGTTTGCCGGTCGAGCTGCTCGACCGGGTGATGAGCGGGGTTTCCGACATGGTCCTCGCGCGCAACGAACTTGCCCGGCGGTTGCGCGAACTCGGCGCCGATCCGGCGCTGGAGGGGCCGTTCGAACGGCTTTCGGGGATCCTCGACGGGGTTCGCGAAGGCGCGACGCGGATGCGCATGCAGCGGCTCGAGCACCTGTTCAGCGCCCTGCCCCGCATGGTTCGCGACCTTTCATCCGAGCTCGGCAAGCAGGTCATGCTCGACCTCGAAGGCGGGGACGTGGAGCTCGATCGCGAAATGATCGAGTCGGCCCGCGACCCGCTCACCCACATCATCCGCAACGCGATCGACCACGGTATCGAACCGCCCTCCGCCAGGCTCGCGGCAGGCAAGCGCGAGATCGGCATGATCACCGTCTCCGCACGCCGGACCGGCAACCGCATCACCATCGCCGTCAGCGACGACGGGCGCGGCATCGCGCTCGCCAGGCTGCGCGAGAAGGCGGTTGCGAGCGGCGTGGTCGGCGCCACCGAGGCCGCCGCGATGGCTGACGAGCAGGCCCTCGACCTGATCTTCGCCCCGGGCTTCTCGACCGCCGACAAAGTCAGCCAGGTCTCCGGCCGCGGGGTCGGAATGGACGTGGTGCGCGCCAATATCGAGAGGATCGGCGGCACCGTCGCGGTCTCCAGCGCCGAGGGCGAGGGCACGATCGTGTTCCTGCACCTGCCACTCACTCTCAGCATCGTCGAAGGGCTGACCGTGAAGGTCGGGCCGCACACGCTCGGCCTGCCGCGCTCGTACATCGTCGAGATCGCGCGCAGCGTGTCGCGCGCGATCGAGGTCGAACGGCTCGGCGACGGTATCTTCCTCACCTTCCGCGGCGAACGCGTGCCCTGCCTCGATCTCGCCGAGGTGCTCGCGCTGCCCGAGCCGATCGCTCTCGAACGTGCGACTTTCGTGTTCGTTCGGCTCGTCAGCGGCGACCTCTTCGCGATGGCGGTCGATCGGGTGCTCGACAACGCCGACTTCGTGCTCAAACCGTTGCCGCCCGCGCTCGCCGAGATCGGGCTCTTCGGCGGCACCGCGCTGCTCGACGACGGGCGGCCGATCCTCAAGCTCGACGTGCCCGACATCGCGGAACGCTACGGGCTCGTCAGCCATACGCGGATCCGCAGCGTCGCGCCCGAAACCGCAGTGGCCGAGGTCGCCGCTCCCGCCGAGCAGGCGGTGGTCTTCACCGATTTCGCCGGCCGCCGCCGCGCGATGCGCATGCGGCCGATCCAGCATATCCACACGCTCAAGACCGCGAACACCGATCTGGCCGGAGCGGGCCTGCTGGCCGCGGTCGACGGTGCGATCCTGCCGCTGCTCGGCGCCGATGCGGGCGATCTCGAGCAGGAATCCCTCACCGCGCTGCGGCTGGGCGATGGCGAAACCGAACTGCTCTACGCGGTCGCCGCCATCGTCGACACGGTCGACCTGCCGGGCGCGATCGCGCCGATCAAGGGCGACGAGACGCTCGAGGGCAGCGTGCTGATCGACGGCGCGATCGTCGGCCTGATCGACACGCACCGGCTGTTCGCCCGGCACGGGCGCGCCGCGGCCCCCGCGCACCGCCCGACCTGCCGCCTGCCCGGCTCGGACCCTTGGGTCGTGAGCTTTCTCGAACCGCTGATCCGCTCCGCCGGATACGATGTGATCGCCGACGGCGACGCCTGCCCGGCAGACATCTCGATCGTGCTCGACGAGCGGCAGGAGCCCGGCGCCGCGGCCGCGGTCGTGCGCCTGCGTTCGCAGCCCGACGGCGACAGCGCCGCGAGCGTCTATCGCTACGATCGCGACGGGCTGCTCTCCGCCCTCGCCCAAGCCCGCTCGGGAGCCCGCTGATGGACGACTTGCTGCTCCTGACCCGCATCGGCGATCGCCCGGCCGCCTTTCGCGCCTGCGACATCCGCTCGATCATCGAGATCGGCGAGATAACCCCGGTGCCGCGCGCACCCGCCTACGTCGCCGGGCTCGCGGCGCTGCGCAGCAGGGCGCTGACCGTGATCGACAGCCGCGCGGCGCTGGGCATCGCGAACGCCGCGAGCGCAGCCGACGAACGCGCCCCGGTGATCGAGGTGGGCGGCCACGCCTACGCGCTGCTCGTCGATCGCGTCGAAGATGTCGTTTCGGGGATCGGCCAACCGACCCCCGCCGCCGCCACGCTCGGACCCGATTGGACGCGGGTCGCGCAGGGCATGATCGAAACCACCGCCGGGCCGGCGATCCTGGTCGACGTCGTCGCCCTGATCTCCGGGCCTCGCCGGGCCGCAGCTTAAACGATTGGTTACCCGCGTCGGATAACCGGGGACCGAAGCAAGGATCGCAACAGATGAAAAACTGCCTGATCGTCGACGACTCGCGGGTCATCCGCAAGGTTTCCCGCCATATCCTCGAATCGCTCGGATTCGCGGTCGAGGAAGCCGAGAACGGCGAAATGGGCATCGCTCAGTGCGAGAAGGCCATGCCCGACCTCGTGCTGCTGGACTGGAACATGCCGGTGATGACCGGCATCGAATTCATCACCCACCTGCGCCGCATGCCCGGGGGGGACGTGCCCAAGGTGGTGTTCTGCACCACCGAGAACGACGCCGCCCACATCCGCGAGGCGATCGGCGCCGGGGCGGACGAATACGTGATGAAGCCGTTCGATCACGAAACCCTCCAGATCAAGCTCCAGCTCGTCGGCATGGCCTGAGGGCCTGTCGATGGGCTCGGGCAGCACTATTGCCAGCGGAGCCGGATATTCCTCGGCGGCCCCATCGCCCATCCGGGTGATGATCGTCGACGATTCGCTCACCGTGCGCTCGGTGCTCTCGAAGATCATCGCGCCCGAGCCGGGCATGGTCGTGGTGGGCAAGACCGGCAGCGCCGAGAACGCGCTCGCCGATCTGGCGAAATCGCCGGCGGACGTCGTATTGCTCGACCTCGAGATGCCCGGCATGGGCGGGCTCGACGCGCTGCCCAAGATTCTCGCGGCGAGCCCCGGCACGCAAGTGCTGGTGGTCTCCTCGCTGACCATGGCCGGGGCCGAGCATACGCTCGCCGCGCTGTCGATGGGCGCGGCCGACACCATGCTCAAGCCGCGCAGCGGCGAGTTCGACGAGTGCTATCGCGGCGCGCTGCTCCAGCGGATTCGCGCGCTCGGGCGGCGGGGCCGGCTCGGCGCCGATGAGACCGCTCCCGAACGCGAGCCGCCGCTGCTGGCGCGCAACAATGCCAGCGTCCCGCTCGATATCGTCGGTATCGGCGCTTCGACCGGTGGGATCCACGCGCTATGCATCCTCCTGCGTCACTTGCCGCGCCAGGTCGCCGCACCGATCCTCATCACCCAGCATCTGCCCGCCAGCTTCATGCCGGTCTTTGCGCGTCAGCTCGAGCTCGCCAGCGGCCGGGCGGCGGTGGTGGTGGACGAGCGCACGCCGATCGAGAGCGGCCGCATCCACATCGCGCCGGGTCACGGCCATATGATCCTGCGCCGACAGGCCGGCCGCCTGGTGGCGACCACCGCGGCGTTCAAGGTGGCAAGCGGCTGCATGCCTTCGGTCGATCCGATGTTCGAAAGCATGGGGGACGCAGCGGGCGGCGGCGCGCTCGGCGTGGTGCTGTCCGGGATGGGCCGCGACGGTGCGACCGGCGCCGAGCGGCTGGTCCACGCGGGCGGCAACGTGATCGCGCAAGACGAAGCGAGCTCCGCGGTCTGGGGCATGCCGCGCGCGATCGCCGAAGCGCACCTCGCCTCGGCCATTCTGCCGCCCGAGAAGATCGCGTTGCGGATCGCCGCCCATGCCGGAGAAGCGGCATGGAAGTGACGCAGATCTCGCACAAGATCATCGCCGATCTGCTGCTGCGGCACACCGGACAGCAGCTCACCGAGGGCCGGCTGTGGCGGATCGGCAGCGCGCTGGCCGGCCTGTTCCGCGAATATGGCATCGACAACTCCGACCAGCTCGTCTGCCTGCTCTCGGCCCAGACTTCGGACGAGCTCGAGCGCAAGGTGATCGAGGCGCTGCTCAACAACGAGACCTATTTCTTCCGCGATCACCAGCTGTTCGGACAGCTCACCGAAACGGTGCTGCCCGATCTCGCCGCCAAGCGCGCCGCCAGCAAACGGCTGTCGATCTGGTCGGCCGGATGCTCGACCGGGCAGGAGGCGCTGTCGCTGTCGATGGTCTTCGCCGACCGGCCCGAGCTGTGGCGTGGCTGGACGATCGACATCCTCGGCACCGACATCTCGACCAAGGCGGTCGCCGCCGCGCGCCGGGCCTGCTACACCCAGTTCGAGATCCAGCGCGGCCTCGGCGTCGCGCAGATGCTCAAGCACTTCAACGAAACGCCGCGCGGCTGGGAGCCGGATCCGGCCCTGCTCGCGCCGATCCGCTACCGGGTCGGCAACGTGCTCGATGCGCAGGCGCGAATCGAACGGTTCGACCTCGTCCTGTGCCGCAACGTGCTGCTCTATTTCGATCAGGCGACCAAGGCGCGCGCGTTCGACCGCCTGGGCTCCAGCCTGCGCGAAGACGGCTGGCTGATGCTCGGCGCGGGCGAAACGGTGACCGGCAAGACCGGCGTCTTCGCACCCGCCACGGGGGTGCAGGGATTGTTCCGTCGTTCCGGCCGCGGCCAGTTCGCGGCATCGGCCGGGGCGAGCGCGGCAAGGTAAATTTCGGCTTTACGCTTCCTTAGGACCGCACGGCTATCGGTTTTCGGAACAGGGGTATGGGGTCAACGCGGGTGACGACTGAGGCAGAGAGAAGCAGCTTCGCGCCCCGCCTTCTGGTGGTCGCGCCGCTGGTCGTGCTGACGGCGATCTTCGCCGCCATCTCGATCGCGCTCCTGCTCAGCGACGATTTTCCGCTGGCCAAGGCGTCGCCGCTCATTTTCGGCGGGGTCGCGATCTATGCGATCGCGGTGGTACTGCTGCTGCGCTTCGGGTTCGCGCACGTCGCCCGGCTCGAGCGGCTCGGCATGACCGACAGCCTCAGCCTGCTGCCCAACCGCCGCGCGCTGCACCGGAACGTGTGCGAAGGCGCGCGCGCGGAACAGGAAATGGCGGTCGCGCTGATCGACCTCGACGGCTTCAAGATGATCAACGATCTCTACGGCCATTCGGTCGGCGACCGGATGATCAAGGAAATCGCGCGCACGCTGCGCACGTTGTGCGGCAAGGAGGCGGTCGCCTACCGGCTGGGAGGCGACGAGTTCGCGATCAGCATGTTCGGCCCGCTCGCCGGCACGGTCCTGGAGGGCATGTGCCGCAGCGTTCTCGACACGCTCTCGCAGCCGATTGCGATCGAGGATCGCCGCATTCCGATCGGCGCGAGCATCGGGCTGGCGCGATGCCAGGCGGGCCATGACATCGATTCGTCCGAGCTGCTGCGCCGCGCCGACGTTGCGATGTATGTCTCCAAGCGCGGCGGCAAGATGCGCTGCACCTGGTTCAAGGTCGAGTTCGACCGCAGCCTGGAGGCGGTGCGCGATCTCGACAACGAGCTGCGCGCGGCGCTGCTCAACGACGAATTCCGCGTTCACTACCAGCCGCTCGTCGATGCCAAGACGCAACGCATCGTCGCGGTCGAATCGCTGCTGCGCTGGAACCGGCCGGATGGGCGCGCGATCACGCCCGCCGAATTCATTCCGGTCGCCGAGGAATCGGGCCTGATCAACGCGATCGGGCTGTGGGTCCTGCGGCGCGCGTGCACCGACGCGCTGCCGTGGGGCATCAAGCTGTCGGTCAACATCTCCGCCGCGCAGCTGCGCAATCCCGAATTCCCGTTCCAGCTCGGGCAAGTCCTCGAGGAAACCGGCCTCGCGCCGGAGCGGCTCGAGCTCGAGATTACCGAGACCTGCCTGGTGCTCGACCCGTTGGTGGCCGAGCGCAGCCTCGATCTCGTCCGCGGTCTGGGCGTCGATGTCGTGCTCGACGATTTCGGCACCGGGTACGCCTCGATCGGCTTCCTGCGCCAGTTCCGCTTCGAGAAGCTCAAGCTCGATC
>CAMPIA010000065.1 GCA_946886175.1 uncultured Altererythrobacter sp. | reverse complement strand
GAAGGCCACCACTATTCCGAGGAACAGGCCGGCCAACAGACCCCAGGGCGACGTGCCGGCGAAGGTATCGACCAACCAACCGAGCACGGCGCCGCCGAGAATCCCGCCGAGCAAGCCCGCGAGCACCCGGTTGCCGCTGCGATAGCTCGCGTCGGCACCCTGGACCTGCGGTCGGTTGCGCTCCTCTTCACGCTCTCGTGCGGCCTTGAGCCGCCCTTCGAGCGCGTCGATCCGCGCATCCTCGGCGATTGGTTCTCGTGCGGGCTTGTCGTCGCTCATGCCATGCTCCTTGTGACGGGAAGGCGAGGCACGGGCAACGGCTGCCCGCCGAAGGCGCCGCCCCCTTAGGCGGGCCCCATGGGCGAGTCAATCGATGGCTTGCTGCAATGCGGGAGAAGTTGCCCGCCCGGCCGCCTCAGCCCGGGCAGCGGCTGTCGCGCTGCGGCGGCGCGCTGGTGCGCGTCTGCCACGAGCCATCGGGCGCCTGGTACTTCTCGCCCGGCTCGGTCCGCGCGATCGCGATGCACCCGGCGGTCAGCGCGTATTCCTCCAGTGTCGCATTGGCCGATTGGGCCTTCTGCGCGTAAACCGCGCGGCGCTGGATATTGATGTCGTTGACGATCCGCTGCAGCGCGGGCGTCGAAGCTCCGACGATGCCGAGATAGCCGTCCATCTTCTCACCCACCTTGCCGCTCTCGCGCGCGGCCTCGTAAGCCGGGTCGCGCTGCGCCTGGGCGGGCGCGGCGAGGCCGCCAGCAACCAGCGCGAAGCCGGTCGCCGCGAAGGCGATCTTGCGAAACAATTGGCTGTTCATGACGGTCTCCATCAGAAGATTTCCGCGTTTTCCTCGATCGTGTTGCCCGCGTCCTCCGCGAGCCGGTAAATCACTTCCTGCCGGATGTTGATGTTGAGCTCGATCACGATCGGCTTGTCGGGCGCCTCGACAGAGATGCACCCTCCCAAGGCCAGCGAACCCGCGATCACCAGCGGCAGCGAACCTTTCACCCACTCTCGCGCCGATCGTTTTCCCCGCATGGGGCGGGTTGTCGCAGGCGCTTGGCGGACAGTCAATTCGACTGGCTTCATGGCATGGTCTCGCTTTCCGGGGTCTGAACGGGTGGTTCGTCTGGGATAAGATCTTCGGGCTTGATCGCTTCGGCGGGCGGCGAGACCTCGCGCCGCAGGCGCTCGCCGTCATCGGTCAAAAGCCCCAGCTCGCGCGGGTCGCGCACGAAGGCGGGATCGTAGAGCGAGCGCACGTTGGACAGCAGCTGGGCGAAGGCCGCGCGGATATTGATGCGGAACTCGAGCGGCAGGTCGGCGATCTGGCGGGTGATGAAGTTTTCGCTCGCGCCCTCCCCCTGGCTCACTCCGGTGAAGCGGACCTCGGTGATGATCTCGCCGGCAAGGCTTCCGTTCATGTCGATCGTCATCTCGCGGTAGTCGAGCGAGCGCAGCGCATCGAATGCGAAATTGGCGATCGGCGAGAGGTCTTGGTAGGTCAGCTCGCCGACATAGGCGACGTTGCCGCCCGGCGGGCGCGAAACCAGGCGGCCGCCATCGATCGTGCCGTTGCCGTCCTCGTCGAACACGATCGGCACCGCGCCGTCGAAAGTCCCGGTGGCGCTGATATTGCCAAGCTCGAACTGCTGGACGAACGTGGCCGCGTCGAGCCCGCGGATTTCGAACACGTAGGCGCGGCGTTCGCTGACGCCGAGGTTGAGGTCGACCGGGCGCAGCGTGAGCGTGCCGCCCATGAACGGCCAGGTGCCGCCGGCGACGGCGAGGAACTGCCCTTCGCGCAGCGCGAACTCGACCTCGCCGTCGGTCACCTCGATACCCGGATTGACCGAGCCGACCTGGATGCGCTGCCCCGGGGCGGTGGTCAGGTTGATGAGATCGTCGAACACGATCGTGCCCGAGGCGTCGGTCACCGGGCCGAAGGCGGCGGCGAAATCGAGATCCTCGCTCGAGAAGCGGCCCGAGCTGGTCATGCCGCTTTCGTCCCAGTCGATCCGCCCGGCGCCGGTCACCGTGCCGCGGGCGTTGGCGATCACGCCGAGCGCCAGGGTGCTGAGCATGTCGGGCTGGAGCGATTCGTCGAACAGCAGGCCATCGACACCGAGATCGGCGTGACCCGTGCCGCTGCCCAGGTCGTGCACGATCGCCACTTCGGTCACTTCGCGCCCGCTGCTCGGCTCGCGCAGCACGGCGTTGGCGCGGATCATGCTGTCCTCCAGCGTCAGCGTGGCATCGCGCGCCATCAGCGGGTTGAAGCGATCGGCTTCGCTGCGATCCTCGAGCACGAAGCTGCCGTCGGCGAGCGACAGCACACCGCCGGCATAGCGCCATGTGCCGCTGGTCTGGCGCAAGTCGAGCGGCACGGCGAAGAGCGAGACGTCGGCGTCGTCGAACGTGCCGGCGATCTCGCGCCCGAGCGTCGCGCTGATGTCGCTCACGCGGAAGCGGCTCGCTCCACTCTCCGGGCCGAGCGTCACGACCACGTCTCGCGCCGAGAGGTTGCCCGGCCATGCGAACCCGATCGGGCCCGAGCTGAGCGCGATCGGAGTGCCTGCAAGCTCGCCCGTCAGTTCCAGCGAGGGCGCGCCGGCCGCCACCCGCAAGCCCTCCTCGCCATAGGCCAGGATGGGTGCGCCGCGTCTCGGGCACAGGGTCAGCGTTCGCCCTTCGAAGACGAGTTCGGCCACCGCGAGGCTGGCGAAGCGGAAATCGGTGCATTCGCGCCATAGCGCGAGACCGCGGGCGCTCGACCAGGCGCCGTCGAGCGGAACCGCCAGCTCGCGCGTCGAGCCGCCGGGCAAGGCGCCCGAGGCGATCGCACGGCCCGAGAAGCCGATCCGGCCACCCGCGCCCTGGGCGATCACGAGTTCGGGAATGGCCAGGCGCGAATCGCCCGCCGTATAATCCGCCATCCGCAGGCGCAGCGAAGGATCGCGCCCGCGCCCGCGCTCCATCCGCCCGGTGATTCGCGGCAGCCCCTCGCCACCGGTGCTGAAATTGCCGGTCATTATCGGCGCGGCGTCGCCGACGCGGCTGAACTGCGCGCGCGAGAGCGCCAGCAGCGTTGCGCCGCTCCCGCCGCGCAGCGTCGCCTGCGGAACGGTGACCGACAGCGAGTTTTCGCGCACGCGCACCGTGACGTTCGCGGCGATCCGGCTGCCGCGCGATTCGCGCACGAGACTGCCGGTGGCCCGCTGGAGCAGCGGTGCGAGCAGCGTGCCCTCCCCCGCGCTCCCGAAGCTGCGGATCCGGCTCGCCAGGCGGTCGCCCATCCGCAAGTCGTTGCCCTCGATCTCGCCCTGGAGCTCGATCCGCTCGAATCCCTCGCGCGCGCGCATCGCGCCGCTCGCGGTGAGCACGGCCAGGCGGCCCTGCGGATGGGCGACCCCGCGCCCGACGAGCGTGTAGCGGGCGTTGAGCTGGTCGTTGCGCCAGGTCGCGCGCACCGTGCCGTTGACGCCGTTGGCGCGCATCTCGCCGGCCGCGAGCGCACCGCTTGCGAGCGTCGCCTCGCCTTCCAGCCCAGCGAAATCCGCGTCCACGACCGCGTCGAGCGACAGCGAGGCCTCGCTCAGCCGCAACCCGCTTTCGGGACAGGCCAGATCGGCGAGCCGCACCGGACCGTCGAAGCGCAGCTTGCCCGCCTCGGTCGTCACGCGGCCATAGGCGCTGGCGTCGACCGCCGCGCAGCCAGCGCCGTTGAGATCGGGTGCGACCGCCGCGAGCACGCCCGCGAAGCCGTCGTCGAGTTCGCCCGCGCCCGCGGCCTTGATGCCCACGGGCCCGTAGTCGGTTTCGATCAGCGCGCGCCCGTCGATCACCGCGATGTCGAGATCGGGCAGGCCCGGCGGCTCACCCGTGTCGCGGAACAGCGCGCGGTCGAGCGTGCCGAAGCTGAGCGCGCCGCCGCGCAAGCTACCGAACAGCCGGGGCCGCTCGAGCTCGATTCGCCCGACCGTCGGCGTGCCGAAGCGATAGCGCAAATGCACCGTGACCCGCTCGATCGTGAGGTCCGGCAGCAGGGGATCGCCGATCACCACATCGCGCAGAACCTGCTGCCCGGGGCCGATGCTCTCGATCTCGTATTGCGCGGGGAGATCGTACTCCGCCAGCATTCCGGCGATGACATTGCCGGCGATCCGTTCGCGGGTGAACCACACCGCGATCAGCCCTGCCACGATGATCAGGAGCAGCGCGAGCGACGCCCGCCCGCGCCATGTCATCGGGCGGCGGCGCGGCGCTACGGTCTCGGCCTCATTCACATTGTCGTCTTCGGCCAGCGCCATCCCCTCACACTTGCGCGCATCGCCCGGCAAAGGCAATGCATGGGTTGTCGAACGCGACGACGGGGGGAAGGTTGCCGCCAGACGAACAAAATCCGCCCGATGCAGCGGCCCGGCCGGACAGCGCGGGCCATCGCGCCCGGCTGCGCCGACGCCTGCTGACCGGCGGCGCGGAGGCGCTCGCGGATTACGAGGTGCTCGAATACCTGCTCTTCGCCGCCAACCCGCGCGGCGACACCAAGCCGCTTGCCAAGGCGCTGCTCGAACGGTTCGGCTCGCTGCCCGCGGTGCTTAACGCGGAAGCCGGCGCGCTGCGCCAGGTGAAAGGCATGGGCGAGACCGGCGCCGCCACGCTGAAAGCGGTCGCGCTCGCGACGCGGCGGATGGCGCGCGGCGAGGTGCAGCACAAGCCGGTGCTGGGAAGCTGGCAGGCGCTGCTCGACTACCTGACGGTCGACATGGCGCATCTCACCGTCGAGCGGGTGCGCGTGCTCTATCTCGACACGCGCAACCGGCTGATCGTCGATCACCATGTGGGCGACGGTTCGGTGGACGAGGCCGCGATCCACCCGCGCGAGGTGGTGAAGAAGGCGCTCGAGGTCGGCGCGAGCGCGCTGATCCTGGTCCACAACCACCCGAGCGGCAATCCCGAACCCAGCCGCGCCGACATCGACATCACCCGCCGCATCGCCGAGGCCGGGCGCCTGCTCGGGATCGTCGTGCACGATCACGTGATCGTGGGCCGCGAGGGGCATGCGAGCCTCAAGGCGAAGGGACTGATCTGACCTGAACGTACGGAGTGCTGGACCGGAGGAGATTACTCCGAAAAGGCGCGCTGGAAATCCAGTCCGCTCGGCCCCTGGAATATCCGCAGGCCGAACTCCGGCATGATCGCCAGCAGATGATCGAAGATGTCCGCCTGGGTGCCCTCGTAATCGCCCCATTCCGTGCTCGCGGTGAAGGCGTAGATCTCGAGCGGCAGCCCGTGTTCGGACGGAGCCAGCTGCCGCACCATGAGAAACAGGTTGGTGTTCATGTCGCCCCGACCCTTGAGATAGGCCGAGACATAGGCGCGGAACGTCCCCAGGTTGGTGATCCTTCGCGCGTTCACTTCATCCCGCGAGCGCTCGGGCCGTGCGGCGTTCCAGTCCCCGATCTCGGCCTCTTTCGCGGCGATGTAATCCGTGATCGCAGCAAAGCGCTTCAGTCGCTCCACTTCATCCGGCTCGAGAAAGCGGACGCTGTTCTGATCGATCATCAGCGCGCGCTTGATCCGCCGGCCGCCGACTTCGTACATCCCGCGCCAGTTCCTGAAGCTGTCGGAAATCAGCCGGTGCGTCGGGATCGTGGTGATCGTCTTGTCCCAGTTCTGCACCTTCACCGTATGCAGCGCGATGTCGATCACGTCGCCATCGGCATCGAGCTGCGGCATCTCGATCCAGTCGCCCACGCGCAGCATATCGTTCGAGGTGAGCTGGACCGAAGCGACGAGCGAGAGGATGGTATCCTTGAACACCAGCAGCAGCACCGCCGCCATCGCCCCCAGCCCCGAAAGCAGCAGCAGCGGCGACTGCTCGATCAGCGCGGCGACGATGAGGATCGCGGCTCCGGCATAAACCACGATCTTGAGCACCTGAACGTAGCCCTTGATCGGCCGGTTGGCCGCGTCCGGGCGCCTTTCGTACAGCTCGTTCACGAAGCTGAGCGCGGCGCCGATCGCCATCGCGATCACGAGAATGACGACGCCGGTCGCGACATTGGAGATCACCGCCTTGGCGCCGACCGGCAGATGCGGCACGGCCCAAATCCCGTAGGAGACGATCATCACGGGGACGACATTGGCGAGATAGGCCACCGCTCTCTTCGGGCTCGGCCCATCGTGCGGCAGCAGGCGCGCGGTAAGAATGCGCAGGATGATGCGCTTGGCGATGAAATTGGCGATCCAGGCGATCGTGACGAGCACGCCGAGCGCGATCAGCGTTTCGACCGCCGGCGCCAGACCGGTGAGGCCGAAATCTTCGAAGCCGGGAAATTCGATCATGAGCTTGCCGTGCGGGCCCGATGGCCGGGCCCGGCTCCTTGTCCACTGCCGATTGGGAAGACGGCTACGTGCCGACGCTGGCGCTCGCTGTCAAACCGCGAGGCGGCGATCGGTCAGCCGCCGCTCTTCCCTCGGTTGAGGGCGACCGCCTCTTTCACCAGCGCGGTCAGCGCCGGGCCGTCGCAGCGTTCTGTGTCGTTCGCCAAGACAGCCTCCTTACATCTTTTCGCCCGGCAGCTTCGCGGCCTGCCGGACCCAGTCCGCGAACTGCTCGCCCGGCATTTCGCCCTCGTGGACATGATAGTACCGCACCGCTGGGTACTTCGACGTTTCGGGCGGCTGAGGATCGAGCGAGCCGCCCTGGAAGAACGTGACCTTCACGTAGCGGTCGAAACAGTGGAACGAGGCGAACCAGCAGCCTTGCTCCGTGCCGTAGAACGGGCTGTTCCACTTGACCGCCTTTTCGACCTTCGGGACCGCCGCGACGATCGCCTTGTCGAGCGCCTCGCCCACCGCGCGCTTCCATCCGGGCATCGCGGCGATATAGGCTTGCACCGGCCCGTCGCCCTCGCCCTTGGGGATTTGCGGATTGCCGCCCGAAAGCAGCTTGGGCTTGCCCGTCCTGGTCACGAACGCGCCGGGCGATAGTGGCGGACCAACATGTAGATGCCCGACAGCATCAGCGCGAACAGGAACGGCAGC
>CAMPIA010000064.1 GCA_946886175.1 uncultured Altererythrobacter sp. | reverse complement strand
GCTACGACCGGCTGATCGCCTTCATGACCGCCGACCGGCCCAATGCGCCCGAGACGGGCGTCGGCATCGGGGGATTGCCGAATGCCGAGGCTTTCTACGCCCACCGTCTCGAGAACAGCACCACCACCGAGCTGACCGCCGAGCAGATCCACCAGATCGGTCTCGACGATGTCGCGCGCATCCACGGCGAAATGGAAGCGATCAAGGACGAGGTCGGCTTCGATGGCGACCTTCAGGCCTTCTTCGAACACATCCGGACGGGCGATTTCAACTACTATCCCGATGGCGACGAGGGCGCGCAGATGTACATCGATGCCGCCACCGCGGCGATCGACAACATCGAGTCCAAGCTGCCCGAATACTTCGGCCTGCTGCCCAAGGCGGGGCTCGAGGTGAAGCGGGTTGAGGCGTTCCGCGAACAGGACGGCGGTGCGCAGCACTATCGCAGCGGCACCCCCGACGGCTCGCGTGCGGGCGTCTATTACGCGCACCTTTCCGACATGAGCGCGATGCCCAAGAACATGCTCGAGGTGATCGCCTATCACGAAGGGCTGCCCGGCCACCACATGCAGATTTCCATCGCTCAGGAACTGACGGGCGTGCCGCAATTCCAGACGCAGGTCGGCTACGGCGCCTATTCGGAAGGCTGGGGGCTCTATGCGGAGCGGCTGGCCAAGGAAATTCCCGGCACTTACGCCGATCCCTATTCCGATTTCGGGCGGCTCAGTTCGGAACTGTGGCGCGCGATCCGGCTGGTCGTCGACACCGGGGTCCATTCCAAGGGCTGGACCGAGGATCAGGCGATCGCATACTTCACCGAAAATTCGCCGCAGAACGTGGAGACCGTCCGCAACGAGGTGCGCCGCTATCTCGTCTGGCCGGGGCAAGCGACCAGCTACAAGATCGGGATGAACGCGATCCTCGACCTGCGTGCCGAGGCCGAGCGGGAGCTGGGCGAAGCGTTCGACATCCGCGCCTTCCACGACGCGGTTCTGGGCGGCGGCTCGCTGCCGCTGCCCCTGCTCGAACGCCGCGTCCGCAACTGGATCGCCGCGACCAAGCCCGCCTGATCCGAACGAGGCCCGCCGCCGCAGCGCAGCGGCGGGCCTCGGCCTCCTGACAGCGCGCCTGAAGCCCGCTATTGTGGCCCGGATGAGGAGTGCTTTCGCCTCGACGCTCGTGATCGCGAGCACCGGTTTGGCCGGGCCGCTCACGGCGCAAAATCAGCCGTCCGATATCATCGTCACGGCAAACCGGGAGGACGCACCGAGCACGACCGAGTCGGTGCGCGCGATATCCGAAGCGGTCGATGGTACGCTACCGCGCTTCGAGAAACCGGTATGTCCGGGCGTGGTTGGGCTTCCCACGCATCTGGCCGCCGGTGTGATCGCCCGCATGCGCACGACGATTGCCGAAGCCGGAGTCGATTTGGCGGCGGAAGACTGTGGAGCCAATCTGACGCTGATCGTGGCCGATGACGGAAGCGAACTGATCGACAGGCTGGCGCTCGAGAGCCCGCCGCTGTTCGCCAGCCTTTCGGCGCAGGATATCCACCAATTGACCAGCGCGCCCGGCCCCGTGTGGTCGTGGCACACAACTGAGCCCAAACGCGCCGATGGCGCCCCCGTGGTCAGGAATTCCGGTGGCGGTTCGGATACTTATATGGTTCAGGGCGCCAAGATGTCGCGCCTCGCTTCGCCCATTCGCATGGACGTGTCGCTCGGTTTCGTGGTGATCGGTACGGCAGCCATCGATGGGCTGGAGGTAGGCCAGATCGCCGATTTCACCGTGATGCGTGGTTTGGCGCCTACCCGCGATCCAAGACGCGGCGCGGTCGGCTAGGACAGCATCCTCGAGCTTTTCGCGGCCGAGGCTTCGGTCGATCGGCTGACCGAATTCGACAAGACATACCTGTCGGCCCTGTACAGCGGCGGCAATGGCTTTACCTACGCGCAAAAGACGCGGCAGATCGCCGGGCAGGTCGACCGCGCGAGCCGGAAGGACCGCTAGCCGCATACCGCGCGTGCGTGCGGCTTGCGGTCCATCCGCTGCGCGACCCACTCAGCTTTTATGAGAGAATCAGGCGGCCTCCTGTTCCGCGTGTTCGAGCCGCGCGATCAGCGCCTTCGAAAACGCCGGAATGTCGTCCGGGTTGCGGCTGGTGATGAGGTTGCCGTCTTCGGCGACCTCCCGGTCGACCACGTTAGCGCCCGCGTTCTTCAGGTCGGTGCGGATGGAGGGCCAGCTCGTCACCGTCTTGCCGTCGACGATGCCGGCCTCTGCGAGCAGCCATGGCGCGTGGCAGATCGCGGCGACCGGCTTTCCGGCCGCGTCGAACTCGCGCACGATGGCGACCGCGCGCTCGTTCATTCGCAGGACGTCGGGGTTGATCTGTCCGCCGGGCAGCATCAGCGCGTCGTAGTCGCCCACCGCCACTTCCTCGACGGTGATATCGACTTTGACGCTCTTGCCCCAGTCCTTCTCGTCCCAGCCGCGGATTTCGCCGTCTTCGAGGCTGGCGATCGTGGTCTCGATCCCGGCTTTCTCGAGCGCTTCGCGCGGCTTCATCAGTTCGGACTGCTCGAAGCCGTCGGTGGCGAGGATGAGGACGCGTTTCATGGGGGGTCTCCTTCGGGTTTGAGGTTGTCCGTGCAACGCGTGGGGAAAGCGCAGCGTTCCGATCTTCTAGCCGGGGCGTGGCCCTGCTAGGGCCGCTCGCATGGCCACCCTGGAAGACGAGAAAGACCCCTTCGACGCGATCGTCGATGCGCCGTTCGATTCCGCGCTCGAGGAGCGCTACCTGGTCTATGCGCTGTCGACGATCACCGCGCGCTCGCTGCCCGACTTGCGCGATGGGCTGAAGCCGGTCCATCGCCGCCTGCTGTGGGCGATGCGGCAGCTGAAGCTCAACCCGACCGACGCGTTCAAGAAATCGGCCCGCGTCGTCGGCGACGTGATCGGCAAGTACCACCCGCACGGCGATGCCAGCGTTTACGACGCGATGGTCCGGCTCGCGCAGGATTTCTCGCTGCGCTATCCGCTGGTCGAGGGGCAGGGCAACTTCGGCAATATCGACGGCGATAACGCCGCCGCCTACCGCTACACCGAAGCGCGCATGACGAAGACCGCGCTGCGCCTGATGGAGGGGCTGGACGAAGGCACGGTCGATTTCATCCCGACCTACAACGGCGAGGAGAGCGAGCCCGAGGTCTTTCCCGGCCTGTTCCCCAACCTGCTCGCCAATGGCGCCAGCGGCATCGCGGTCGGCATGGCGACCAATATCCCGAGCCACAACGTGGCCGAAGTGATCGACGCCACGCTCGAGCTGATCGACAACCCGCATGTCGAACACGCGCGGCTGATGGAGCTGTTCCACGGGCCGGACTTCGCCACCGGCGGGCTCGTGGTCGACAGCGCGGAGACGATCGCGCAGGCTTACGAGACCGGGCGCGGCAGCTTCCGCATCCGTGCGCGCTTCCATGCCGCCGAGGCGGACAAGGCGGAGGACCGCGAGGCGGGGATCGAGCGGCTCGGTGGCGGCCAGTGGCAGCTCGTGGTCAGCGAAATTCCCTACCAGGTGCAGAAGGGCAAGCTGATCGAGCAGATCGCGCAGCTCATCGCCGACAAGAAGCTGCCGATCCTCGAGGACATTCGCGACGAGAGCGACGAGAACATCCGTCTCGTCCTCGTGCCGCGCAGCCGCAACATCGACCCTGAGCTGCTCAAGGAATCGCTCTACCGGCTGAGCGATCTGGAAACGCGCTTCGGCCTCAACCTGAACGTGCTCGACGTGTCCGACGGCATGGGCCGCACGCCGATGGTCATGGGGCTCAAGGAACTCCTGACCCACTGGACCGCGAGCCAGATCGACGTGCTCCAGCGCCGCAGCCGCCATCGGCTCGAGCAGATCGCGCGGCGGCTCGAACTGGTCGAGGGCTACATCATCGCCTTCCTGAACCTCGACCGGGTGATCGCAATCATCCGGGCGGAGGACGAGCCCAAGCCGGTGATGATGGCCGAGTTCAACCTCACCGAACGGCAGGCCGAAGCGATCCTCAACATGCGCCTGCGCAGCTTGCGCAAGCTCGAGGAAATGCAGCTGCGGCGGGAGAAGGACGACCTGCTCAAGGAGCAGGACGAGCTCCAGAAGCTGCTCGACAGCCCGGCGCGCCAGCGCACGCGATTGAAGCGCGATCTCAATGCGCTGCGCAAGGAATATGCCGAGGATACCCCGCTGGGCCGCCGCCGCACCACGGTGGCCGAGGCCGCGCCCGCGGTCGAATTCAGCATGGACGCGATGATCGAGAAGGAGCCGGTGACGGTGATCCTGTCGCAGAAGGGCTGGATCCGCGGTGCGCGCGGGCACGTGGACCTCGCCAGCGAGTGGAAGTTCAAGGAAGGCGACGCGCCGGCCTTCGCGCTGCACGCGCAGACCACCGACAAGCTGCTCGTCGTCGCCGACGACGGGCGCATCTACACGGTGGGCGCGGACAAGCTGCCCGGCGCGCGCGGGTTCGGCGAGCCGATCCGCAACATGATCGATATCGATCCCGAAGCGCAGATCGTCGGACTGATCCTCCACAAGCCCAAGGGACAACTGCTGCTCGCGGCGACCACCGGCAAGGGCTTTGCCGCGGCAACCGACGAGATCCTCGCCGAAACGCGCAAGGGGCGGCAGGTGGTCAATCTCAGGGGCGGGGCCAAGCTGCGCGTGGTGCGCGAGATCGCCGAGGCGCACGATCACGTCGCGGTGGTCGGCGACAACCGCAAGCTGGTGGTGTTCAATCTCGAGGAACTGCCGATGCTCGCGCGCGGGCAGGGCGTCACGCTCCAGCGCTATCGCGACGGCGGGCTGAGCGATGCGACGACCTTCACGCTCGCCGACGGGCTGAGCTGGACGATGGGCGGCGAGACCGGGCGCACGCGCACCGAAGGCGAGATCTGGCAGTGGAAGGTGGCGCGCGGCGCGGCCGGCCGCCTGCCGCCGCAGGGCTTCCCGAAGGACAACCGCTTCTAGGAACGACAAACTCGGGGCACCGTTCGTCACGCTTGCGCACTCGGCCAGCTAAAATTTCCCTGTCATTCCCGCGAACGCGGGAATGACAATGGAGTATCGCCCGAGGACATTTCCTTCGCGCGCTGAGAAATCTGGGATTGTCGTGGTTGCCTGCAACTCTAGGTTGTCTGCAACTCTAACCCGGCCGCCAGAACAGCCACCGCACAAAAAAAGGCCGGACGCGGTTTCCCGCGCCCGGCCTCTTGATGCGACCCTTGAAGGGCTCTGTTATTCGGTTGTGGCTTCGGCCGCCGCTTCGGTGGAGGCCTCTGCAGTCGCTCCCGCGACCGGGGTGGTAGCCGTCGCGGCCGCGCCGGTCGACGCGGCGACCGCCTGGTCCAGCTGGGCGTTGGTGAACAGCACCATGAGCTGACCGGTCGGGTTCACCGCGAAGTGCTCGCGCAGCAGGTTTACGTCGCCGCCGGTGGTGCGGGTCACGATCACGGTGTTGCCGTTGACGCTCTTGACCACGCCGACCGGCTGGCTGGCGGCGCCGACGACCGCTGCGGTCGCGACCAGCGCGGCATCGCGCTTGGCGTTGGCGGCGGCCACGCGCTCGTCGAGCATGGCGTTGAGCTGCGTCTTGGTGACGGTGATGGTCGGGCCCTGCTCGCCCTGGCCGAAGGCGTTGGCGGGCAGCGGTGCCTTGTGCTTGCCGGTGTCGACCGTGACGACGCCGTCGGCGACGGTCTCGATCGTACCGACCGGCTGGCCTTCCGGCCCGTAGACGGTGGCGCCAACGGTGACGTTCTGGGCCTGCGCGGCGGTGGCGAGGCCAAGAGCGGCGACGGCGGTGACAGCGATCTTCGAGAACTTCATATTTCCACTCCGTATCAGCTTCAAATCAAACGTATCTTCAAATGAACGCCGCGCGGAGGCACCCCGCGCGAAACACATCGGATTGGTCACGGGTATGCCATGGAAAGACGCGAGCGGCGTCCTTCGGCATCATGCGCCCCGCTGCAGCAGCAGGAACCCGCATGCCCGAAAGCTCGGGCGGAGGCCCGCCGCATGCGAGGCGTGCGGCGGCATGTCCTGCCAATCGGCGATGAACACGGTATGCCCTGTTCCACATTAAACGGGGATGAAGCAAGGTCAGATTCCTCGGAGTATCCCGTCCAGAATGCGGCTCACCCTGTCGCGCGGGGGAAACCCTTCGCTGATCCATTGCGCCTCGACCCGGCGGAGGACACGCGCAACTTCGGGCCCCGCGGCGATCCCGCGCGCGACGATCTCGCCGCCCTTGAGTGGAAATCGGGGTACGCTCCAGTTCGCGAGCGAGGCGGTATCGGTGCCCGCGAGCAGCAGGCGGTCGGTCGCGCAGTCGATCCCCTCGCGATAGGCGAGGGCGCGCGGATCGGTGGCGTCCCCGGCATTGCGCGCCGCCGCGCAGGCGATCCTTTCGCGCTGAGCCCTGGACAGCCGCAGGCGCGCGGCGACCGTCTCGCCGACCGCGACCACCGGGGGGAGGAGCGCGGCGAGACGGCGGATGGGATCGGCCGGGACATCCGCCGTGCGTTCGTGCGCGATCAGGCGGTGCAGCGCGGCAATCCCTTGCGCGCCGGCTTCGGGCAGCACCACCGGCAGCACGCCCAGCGCGAGCATCCGCTCGACCGTGGCGGCGGGGTCGGGCAGACCGAGCAGGTTGAGCAGCTCGGCGGCGACCCGCTCGCGCGAGAGGCCCTTGAGCGTGCCCGAGAGCTCGGCGCAGGCCGCTTCCGCTTCGGCGTCGAGCTCGGCGCCGAACCGCGCCTGGAAGCGGAAGTAGCGCAGGATGCGCAGGTGATCCTCGCGAATGCGTTCGCGCGCGTCGCCGATGAAGCGCACGCGGCGCGCGGCCAGATCGCCCAGCCCGCCGAACCAGTCTGACACCTCGAGCGTGCCCGGCGCGGCGTAGAGCGCGTTGATCGTGAAATCGCGCCGCGCGGCGTCCTCGCGCCAGTCGTCGGAGAAAGCGACGGTGGCGCGGCGGCCGTCGGTCGAGACGTCCTTGCGCAGCGTGGTGACCTCGACCGG
>CAMPIA010000063.1 GCA_946886175.1 uncultured Altererythrobacter sp. | reverse complement strand
AGTTCATGAGCAACTTCCGCGAGAGCAATCCCGATCTGCACGCGAAGATCGCCGCGGCGGTCGCGCGGTTCGGCGTCTCGAACGGCACGGGCGTCGCCACCGGCGGGGCGGATATCAACATCGCACGCGATCAGGAAGCCGCGATCATCGACCTGCAGCAGGACGGCACGCGCTATTTCGACCTGCACCACACGCCCGACGACACGCTCGACAAGGTCGATCCGGTGCAACTGCGCCAGAACGTCGCGGTGTGGACGCAGGTGGTCGGGATTCTCGCCAACGAGCCGGGCTCGATCAAGGGCGAGTAGCGGCGTCTATTTCGCGGCCGGGAACCCGCGCCGCATCAGCGCGGGCAGCATCATGGCCTGGAGGCTGGCCCGCGCGGCGAGGAACAGCGTAAAGGCCAGCCACAGGCCCCAGTTGCCGTGCGGCCAGGCGAGCCACAGCGCGGCGGCATAGACCAGCACCGCGCCGAGCATCGAGAGCAGCAGCGCGCGGGTCCAGCTCGCGCCGACGAACACCCCGTCGAACACGAACCCCGCGACCCCGGCGAACGGGATCAGCACCAGCCAGATCGCCTGCGCCTGCGCGGCGCGCGCCACCCCGTCGGTCGCGGCGAAGCTGGCGAGGATCGGATCGGCGAACAGCGCGAAGCCCGCCGCCACCAGCAAGGCGGCGCCGAACCCGCGCAGCAGGATCGCCTTGATGTAGGCGGTAAAGCCCGCGCGGTCGTCGGCCCCGCGGCGCTCGCCGTTGAGCACTTGCGCGGCATTCTCGAACCCGTCGAGCAGCAGCGCGGTGAAGACGAACATCTGGTAGAGGATGCCGTTCGCCGCGAGCGTGACCGCGCCGCGCTCGGCGCTGAGCCGGGTCAGCGCGGCGAGCGCGATCATCAGCACCACGGTGCGCAGGAACAAGTCGCGGTTGAGAGAGAGGAACGGCCTGAGGTTCGCCCAGCGCAGCACCGTGCGTTCGCCTGCGGCCTCGAGCACCAGCCGGCCGTGCTCGCCGCGCAGCACGAACGCGGCGACCACCGCGAGCTTGGCGTATTCGGCGGCGAAGCTCGACCAGCCGACCCCCGCGACGCCCATGTCGAGCCCGAGCACGAACCACAGGCCGAGCGCGATATTGGTCAGATTGTAGCCGACCTCGAACAGCAGCACCGCGCCCATCCGGCGCCGCCCGACCAGATAGCCGATCAGCGCGAGGTTGAGCATCACGCCGGGCGCGGTCCAGTAGCGGATTTCGGTATAGGTTCGCGCCGCTGCGAGAACCTCTCCTTGCGCGCCGAGCACGTTCAGCATCGCGGGCATCAGCACCGGCTTTGCGATCAGCAGCATGGCCGCAATGGCGAGCCCGATCGCGGCCCCGCGCACCAGAATCGCCGCCTGCTCGGCCGCGCCGCTGCGCGTACCCGCCTGCGCGACCAGCCCGGTGGTCCCGGTCTTGAGGAAGTTCATCACGGTGAACAGCACCGCGAACAGCCGCGCGCCCACGTCGACCGCACCCTGGGCCGAGGCATCGCCCAGCCGCCCGACGATCCACATGTCGCCCACCCCGATCAGAGCGGTCGCCACATTGGTCACCATCGCGGGCAGGGCGATCGCCCAGATCGCGCGGGTGTCGAGAGACGGCGATGCGGCTCGCGAGGACAAGCGGGTCTCCTGCTCTTGCGCGGTCCTAACGTGCGCGGTCGAGCTCGCCTCGTAGCACGGCGGCGCGCGATTGCAGCAGGTCGCGGCGCGAGATGATGCCGATCAAACGGCCGTCCTCGGGCGCGACCACGCAGATCCGGCCGACCTCGTTGGCGATCATCAGGTTGGCGATCGCGTCGGCCGGGGTATCGGGCGTGACCACCGGCAGCGAGCGGTCCGACAGCAGATCGCCGAGTTCGGTCGTCTGCTCGTCGAGCTGGCGCCAGCGCAGCGCGTCGCGGCGCGCGGCAAGCCCGACCGGGCAATGGTCGCCGTCGACCACCGGATAAGTCTGGTGGTCGGCGCTGGTCTCGAAGAAATGGCGCGCCTCGGCGATGGTCATCGTCTCGGGAAAGGTTTCGGGATCGCGCGTCATCAGATCGGCCGCCATGCCGAGCGCGAGCGGATCGACGCTGAATTCCTGGCTGATATGGCGGCCCCTGCGCGAAATCTTCTCGGTCAGGATCGAACGCTTGAGCACCAGCACGGTGATCGCGAAGGCCGCGCCCGAGGCGGCGATCGCGGCGGGCAGCTCGGCGAAATGACCGGTCAGCTCGACCACGAAAATCGCCGAGGTGAGCGGCGCCCGCATCGCCGCGCTCATCACGCCCGCCATGCCGAGCATCGCCCACGGGCCGCTGCCGCCCGGCAGCCAGTGCCCGGCGACCCCGCCCAGCGCGCCGCCGAGGATGAGCAGCGGCGCGAGCACGCCGCCCGATGTGCCGGAGCCGAGCGCGATCAGCCACACCACCGCCTTCACCGCGAACAATAGCAGCATCGCGGCGAGCACCATGCGGCCGTCGAGCAGGTCCTGAATGCTGCCGTATCCCGCGCCGAGCACACGCGGCTCGATCAGACCGCCCAGCCCTACGATCACCGCGCCAAGCGCGGGCCACCACATCCAGTGCACCGGCAGGCGGTGAAAGGCATCCTCTACCCGGTAGAGCAACGTCGACAGCAGGCCGGCCACGCCGCCCGCGAGGCAGCCGAGCGCGCCGGCGAGCAGCAGCACCACGCCGTCCACCGGCAGCGTGGCGTCGAAGGGAAACAGCGGCCCGCTGCCGATCAGCAGTGGCCGCCAGGCGAACGCGACCAGCGCGCTGACGATCACCGGCACGAAGCTGCGCGGCTTCCATTCGAACAACAGCACTTCGATCGCGAGCAGGATGGCGGCGATCGGCGTGCCGAAAATCGCGGTCATCCCCGCCGCGGCGCCGGCCACGAGCAGCGTCTTGCGTTCGGCCGCGGTCAGCCGGAAGCGCTGCGCGAACAGCGATCCGATCGCCCCGCCGGTCATGATGATCGGCCCCTCGGCGCCGAACGGCCCGCCGCTGCCGATCGAAATGGCGGAGGAGAGCGGCTTGAGGATCGCGACGCGCGGCGACAGCTTGCTCTCGCCATAAAGGATCGCCTCGATCGCCTCGGGAATGCCGTGGCCGCGGATCTTGTCCGAGCCGAAGCGCGCCATCAGCCCCACGATCAGGCTGCCGACGACGGGAACGATCAACACGATCGGCCCGGTTGCCGCATCGACGATCGAGGCGGGCTCGAGCGAAATACGCTGATACCAGAACAGGTTCACCATCAGCTCGATCAGATGCAGCAGCAGCCATGCGGCGAACGCGCCGCCGGTGCCGGTCACCAGCGCCATCGCCGCGAGCACGAGCATTCGCTTGTCCGCGCTGTGATCGGCCGCGCGCGGGCGGTGGGCCACAGTCCGGGGAAGCGGCTGCGTGGGTCCGTCGGTCATCGTTGATCTCTTGTGAGTCGAAGCGGCGCCGGTATATCGCGATACGATATTTTTCAAGGGTGCAGGATGACGGGCGAACTCGACGAGGAAAGCTATCGCGCGCTGGCGGGCTTCCGCTACGAATTGCGGCGCTTTCTGCATTTCTCGGAGAACGCCGCGCGGGGCGCGGGGCTGACGCCGCAGCAGCACCAGGCGCTGCTGGCGATCCGCGCGGCGGGCGAGGGCGGCATGCTGGTGGGCGAACTGGCGGAACGCCTGCTGTTGCGGCCGCACAGCGCCTCCGAACTCGCCGCAAGACTCGAACGGCAGGATCTCGCGATCCGCGCGCACGACGCCGCCGACCGTCGGCAGGTCCGCCTCCGCCTGACCGCGCACGCGGCGGAAATCCTCACCTCGCTATCGGTCGCCCACCGCGCAGAACTGCAACGCTCGGGCCCGATGCTGCAAGGATTGCTGGAGAAGCTGTGATCGGCCGGGCGGACGCCCGCGCTTCGCTTGGAGCATTTTGGTCGGAAAGTGTGCCCCTGACACTTTCGAGTTTCAAAATGTTGGTCGGGGAGACAGGATTCGAACCTGCGACCCTCTGCTCCCAAAGCAGACGCGCTACCGGGCTGCGCCACTCCCCGACCTTGTATGGCCATCGCGGTATCCGGTGGGCCCGGCAGGACTCGAACCCGCGACCTAGCCGTTATGAGCGGCCAGCTCTAACCAACTGAGCTACAGGCCCCTTGGGATACCGATCGGCGCGCGCGGACTAGCTTGCGCCGCGGGCGCGCGCAAGCGGCTGCGGTCAGCCGATCACCGATCGCATGATTTCGGCCACCGTCGTCGGCCGCACGCCGTGCTGGCCGAGATAGGCGAACACCGCGCGAAACCAGTCGTAGAGCGCGTCGAGATCGGCGTCGGTCTCGACATAGGGCGTGTGGCCGAGCGCGAGCGAGGGGCTGTGGAACGACAGCACGATCAGCGGCAGCCCGTCGTCGAGCGCCATGTCGAGCCCGCGGATAGCCTCGTCGATCGTCGTGCCTTCGGGGGTCATCGGAATCCGTTCGAGCAGCCCGACGCGCGCGAACAGCCCGCTCATTCGCGGCATCCGCGACAGCATCGGGTGGAGCGCGCGGCCCTGCCGCCGCAGCATGCCCCAGTACACCGTGGTCAGCGGCAGCTCGAGCACCGACATTTCGCCGTCGAGCCAGAACGGTTCGAGCGGATAACCGCTGTAGTCCGGCCCATGTCCGGCGCGATAGTCGAACAGCGCGCGGAACGAGCTGTCGATCGCCACACCCGCGTCGCGCAGCAGCTCGGCGGTGGCGGGGCCGAAGCCGTAGCGGCCTGCGCGGTAGAGCTGCGGACTGGCGCCGAAGTTCTCAGCGATGGCGTCGCGCAGGCGCAGGAACTTGGCCCGCTCGAGGTCGGGCGGCAGGTTGCCGGCGTAGGAATTGCGTGCGGTCACCTCCTCCTCGAACGGCGGGTTGACCCAGGGGTGGAGCTGGATGCCGACCTCGGCCTTGCCGCGCGCGACGGCGTCGCCGAGGATGTCCCGGGCCAGCGTCGAGGTCGCGACCGGCCAGTCGATCAGATAGCTCGGCACGATGTGATGCGATTCGCAGAACGCCTGGAAATTGCGCAGCCGCGGCAGGTGATCGAGCCCGTGGCGGTCGCGGGTGAAGGGCCCGGTCCAGTCGAACTCCTCCTCGGTGTCCACGGTCAGCAGCACGCGCCGTCCGAATTCCGGGGCGAAACGCGCCCTGGGTCCGGGGGGAGGCAAGCTGTCGGGCGTTCGGCTCATGCGCTGGTCCTCCTGCGGACGGGCCGAACGGGTCAGCGCGCTTGCGGTTGCCGCCGTTCCTCGCGGTGTTCGTCGGGGCTAGTATCGCGCCGCGAGGCGGTCAAGAGAGGCAGCGAGAGCCGCAGGCCGTCCTCGAGCTGTTCGAGATCGCCGCCCGCCGCGCGCGCCTCGGCCCGCGCGAGGCGCAGCGCGAAGCCGGCGCCGAACATGCCCGCGCTGAGCGCGCCGACCGCGGGGCGAGGGGCGGCGGCGAACAGATCCTCCTCGTCGGCAAGCGCGGCGGGCACGCTCGCGGTCAGCGTCAGCCGCGCGGCATCGCGGCGCAGGACGAGCTGGAGCGCCTCGCCCGTCCCGATCGCCGCGGCGAGCGTCGCCAGCAGGCGCCAGGCGAGCGCCTCGCCCTCGCGCAGCGCGAGCGGGACCATCGCCGGCTCCTTGGGAATATCGAGCTCGAACGACGACATGCGGGGCGCGAGCACCGGCTCGAGCTGGCGCGCCAGCGCGCGGCACAGCAGCGCGAAGTCGCAGTCGCCCTCCAGCGGCTCGAGCGCGCCGGTCTCGAGCTGAGCGAGCCGGTCGAGCTCGTCGAACCCGGCGAGCATACGCGCGGCGTCGCCCGCGATGTTGGCCGCGAGCGCGCGATATTCGTGCGGCACCGGGCCGAACACCTGTTGCTGGATCACTTCGGCGAAACCCTGGATCGCGTTCACCGGCGTGCGCAGCTCGTGCAGCAGCTGGCGGATGCGGTCCGCCTCGTCCTCGTCCGCTGCCGGTGCGGCCGCCGCGCCGACGGACGGGCGGCGGAACTTGCCCGCCATGCCGTAGAAGCGGCCGCCGGGTGCGGTGAAGCGCGGGGCGGCGTCGACCAGCCAGTCGCCCGCGACCGCCGGCGCGCCGCGCAGCTCGATCGGCGTGCGCTGCACCCGCTGCCAGTCGCGGATCGCCTTGCGGAACCCGGCGTCGGCAAGCACCGTGCCGACGACCATCGGCGCGACCTGCGGCTCGGCCCAGTCGATCCGGCCCTCGCAGTCGGCGGTGAAGGCGAACCCGGAAAGCGGCGCGCGCGCAGGCTCGTCGTATTCGCCCAGCGGAAGGCGGGGCGACGAATCGCTCGGCGCGCTCTCCGCGCGGGCGCGCTGGAACGCCTCGATCCGCTTGACCAGCGCGCCGATCGCGCTCTCCTCCTCCGGTTCGCCGTCGTCGAAGTCGTTGGCGGGGACGGTGAGCTCGAGCGGTTCGCGCTCGCGCGCCGGTGGAGGGGGCGCGGCTTCGGCCTGTATCGGGGTCGCCATCGCGGGCCCGGGGTCGGGCAGTCCGCGGTCGTGAATGCCGAGCCGCTCGAGCAATTCGTTCGCACGCGGCGGCATGCCGCGGCGCAGGCGCAGAAAGCCGCGCGCGCGGATCGGCAGACGCGGGATCAGCGCTTCCCAGTCCTCTTCGACGAGGTCGGCCCGGGCGAGCGCCGCAGCGGCGACCTCGGGCTCGTCCTCGGCGAGATGCGCGGCGAGTTCGGGGTTGCGGAACCGCCAGCCGCCGTCGCGGATCATCGCCGCCCGGTCGCGCGGCGGGATCGCCTCGCCCAGCGCGCCGAGCCGGAGCCAGGCGGACGAAAGCAGCTTGCGATCGTATCCCCCGCGCCGCGCGCCGAGCAGGTCGAGCAGTTGCCGGAACTGCGTGCGCGCAGCCCGCCCGCCGCTCGTGCGGTGGCGCAGCACTGTGGCGAGGCGGTCGTCGAACTGCATGAATCTCCGAAGGCATAGGGGCCCCGGCCCGCGGCGGGAATGCGCTATTCTATCAGTATCCCCGGGCCTGCGGCAGATCGCCGAACACTGCGTTGCAAAGCGGGACAA
>CAMPIA010000062.1 GCA_946886175.1 uncultured Altererythrobacter sp. | reverse complement strand
GGATCAAGCCGGGCAAGGGCACGATCACGATCAACGGCCGCGATCAGGAAACCTATTTCGCGCGCCCGACGCTGCGTCTGATCATCAACCAGCCGTTCGCGATCACCGACCGCGAAGGCCAGTACGACGTCGTCGCCACGGTCAAGGGCGGCGGGCTCTCGGGCCAGGCCGGCGCGGTCAAGCACGGCATCAGCCAGGCGCTCACCAGGTACGAGCCCGCGCTGCGCGCCACCGTCAAGGCCGCCGGGTTCCTCACCCGCGACAGCCGCGTGGTCGAGCGCAAGAAGTATGGCCGCGCCAAGGCTCGCCGCAGCTTCCAGTTCTCGAAGCGCTAAACCGCTTCGCACTCCCGAACACCGAGAAGGGCGGTCCCGCGAGGGGCCGCCCTTTTCACGTCGGCGAACGGCGCGCGGGTTGACCCGGCGCTGCGCGTAAACGACTGTCGGGCGACAGCCGCCGGGGACATCGATGCCGCATCACACGCCGCTTATGGGAACGATCGTCGCGGGCTTCGTCGTCGCCTTCCTGATGGGCGCGCTGGCGCACAAGCTGCGCATCTCGCCGGTCGCGGGCTATCTGTTCGCGGGCGTTCTGGTGGGGCCGTTCACGCCCGGTTTCGTGGCCGATGCCGCGCTCGCCAACGAACTGGCCGAGCTCGGCGTGATGCTGCTGATGTTCGGGGTCGGCCTGCATTTCTCGCTGCGCGATCTGCTGTCGGTCAAAAACATCGCGGTCCCCGGCGCGGTGATCCAGATCGGGGTGGCGACGGCGCTCGGCCTCGCGCTGGCGCTCTATCTCGGTTGGTCGGTTGCGGCGGGGATCGTCTTCGGCCTGGCGCTGTCGGTGGCGAGCACGGTCGTGTTGCTGCGCGCGCTCCAGGCGCGCAACCTGGTCGAGACCGACCGCGGCCGGATCGCGATCGGCTGGCTGATCGTCGAGGATCTGGCGATGATCCTGGCGCTCGTGCTGCTGCCGGCGATGGCCGGGATGCTCGCGGGTGACGAAGCCGGGACCGGCGGCACGAGCATATTGGCGGTCCTTGGGCTGACGGTTCTCAAGGTCGGCGGGTTCATCGCCTTCATGCTGATCGTCGCCCGCCGCGTGATTCCCGCCACCCTGCACTGGACCGCGCACACCGGCTCGCGCGAACTGTTCCGCCTCGCGGTTCTCTCGATCGCGCTCGGGGTCGCGCTCGGCGCGGCCTACGTGTTCGGCGTGTCGTTCGCGCTCGGCGCGTTCTTCGCGGGCATGATCCTCGGCGAAACGCAGTTGAGCCGCCGCGCCGCCGAAGAGACGCTGCCGCTGCGCGACGCCTTCGCGGTGCTGTTCTTCGTCTCGGTCGGCATGCTGTTCGACCCTGCGGTGGTGATCGAGCAGCCCGGGCCGCTGATCGCGACGGTGGCGATCATCGTGATCGGCAAGTCGCTCGCCGCCTGGGGTATCGTGCGCGCTTTCGGCCACGGCAACGCGACCGCGCTGGTGATTGCCGCAAGCCTCGCGCAGATCGGCGAATTCTCGTTCATCCTCGCCGGGCTGGGCACGCAGCTCGGCGTGCTCCCCCCCGAGGGGCGCGACCTTATCCTGGCGGGCGCGATCTTCTCGATCCTGATCAATCCCTTCATCTTCGCCGCCGTCGCCGGGCGTCTGGGCGACGCGAAGAAGCGCGAGGAAGCGGCGGCCCGGACGCGCGAGGATACGCGCCAGCGCGAGCGGCGCGAGCACGTGATCCTCATCGGTCACGGACGGGTCGGGCGGCTGATCGCGGAAGGGGCCGCGCACCGCGGCCGCGCGCTGGTGGTGATCGAGGAACAGGCCGGCCTCGCGCGCCAGGCGGCCGAACTGGGGCGCGAGATCGTGATCGGCAATGCGGCCGATCCGCATGTTCTCGCCGAAGCCGGAATCGAGCAGGCGAGCAAGCTGATCATCGCCATTCCCGAAGGGTTCGAGGCCGGGGCCATCGCCGAGCGTGCGCGGCGGATCAATCCCGGGATCGTGATCTTCGCGCGCGCCCATTCGGACGACGAAGTGGCGCATCTGGAGCGCCTCGGCGTCGACCACGTGATCATGGGCGAGCGCGAGATCGCGCGCGCCATTCTGGGTCTCGCGGCGACCAGCCGTCCGGCCGCCTGAACCGCGTCAGTGTCAGTGTATCGGCGGGTCGGTGCGCGGGATCTGGCGCACCGGGGCGACCGGTTCGCCGGGCTGGCGCGGCGGTCGGGCGTCCTCTGGCACGTCGTCGATCTGCATATCGCGCGTGCGCACATGTTCGAGGTTGCGCACCCGCACCTTGAGCGTCGTTCCGTCCCAGATCAGTTCGTTGAAGCCGGGCGGGGTCGAGCGGGTGCGCTTCGACAGCGTGCCCGCGCCGATCATCCGCACCGGGCCGTTCTTCGTGTCCTCGACGATATCGAACGCGTCGTGGACGTGGCCCGAGAGCACCGCGAGCACCGGGCGCTTCGCCAGCGCGGCCAGCGCCTTCGATCCGCCCCGGGTGAGCGCGGTGCCCGCCGTGCCGACCTCGCGCAGCGGGTGGTGGCAGGTGACCAGCGCCTGAGTGCCTTCGGGCAATGCGTCGATCGCAGCGAGGCATTTCTTCAAGGCGCGGCTGCTGACCCAGCCCTTCGACCAGTTGAGCCGCGGCTGCATCCGCACCGCGGTCTTGAGCGGCACGATCGCGATGCCGGGCAGGTCGATCTCGCGCTCGATCCGGTCCGCGATCCCGCGAATCCGGCGGTAGGGGTGGAAGAAGCGTTCGGCGAGATTGAAGTAGGGCAGATCGTGGTTGCCGACCTCGACCGTGACCGGGACATCGAGCGATTCGATCCAGTGGCATGCCGCCTCGAACTCGTGCGTCCGCGCGCGCATCGTCAGATCGCCGGTGATCGCCACCGCTGCGGGCTCCTGCTCGGCGATCTCCTGCTTGACCCAGTCGAGCGCGCGGTTGTCCTCGAGCCCGAAGTGAATGTCGCTCAGATGGAACAGGAGCGTGGGTTCAACTGCCATTCTGGGTCGCTAGCAGATCGACCTCGCACGCGGCCACGGTGAATTCCTCGCGCGCCGCGCCTTCCACGCGCTCGCCGTCGATCAGCAGCCCGATCGACTCGCCACCGCCTGCAACCTCAAGCCGGTCGAGCAGGCCTAGGCGGTCGTGCGGACCTTCGCGAAACTGCCGGCGCAGCAGCGCGAGGCCCTGCTGGATGAACTCGCCGGCGTTTTCCGCGTGATAGGCGTCGAGCTGCATGCCCCACTGGCCGGGCGTGATCTCGAGCAGCGGATAGCCGTCGGCGCGCCCGAGGCGCGGCTCGGCGCAGTGCAGCATCGAACCGCCAGTGGTTTCGGCGAACGCCTCGCCCGCGCTTTCCGCCATGCCCGCGATATCGATATCGCGCATCGCCTCGCGCACCGCATACCAGCTCGTCCCGGGCCCGGCGAGCAGGCCCGCGAGCGCATCGCCATAAGCGGTGCGCGCCACCTTGGGCCGCACCCGCCGCGCCGCGCCCGCGCCCGCGCATGCGACGATCTGCTCGGTCGGCGAGTCGCCGTGCAGCCGCCGCGCGAGCAGGTTCATCGTTCCGCCGGGGAGCACCAGGATCGCGCCGCCCCAGCCGTAAAGCCCGGTCACCGCGGCGTTGATCGTGCCGTCGCCCGCATAGATCGCGAGCGTATCGACCCCGGCGGCGTCGAGCGCGGCAGCGTTGGGCAGCGGCTCGTCGGGGAAGGCGATGCGTCGCTCCAGCGAAAAGCCGTGATCGCCGCAACAGCTCTCGAGCGCTTCGATCGCGGCGGGCGTGTTGCTGCCGCTCGCCGGGTTGGCCACCAGCCACAAGGCGCGCTTTTCGGTCATGCAAGCCTAAGTCGGCGCGCGCGCATGCGTTCCCGCGTCAGACGCGGCCGCTCAGGATCAGCCAGGCCGAGGCGAGGTTGAGCCCGGTGTAGAGCAGATAGGCCCAGGCGAGGCTGGGCCAGCCATTGGCGACCAGCAGCATCGCCGCCAGCAGCACGAGAAATTCGGTCACCAGCGTGATCCGGCCGCCGAGCATATGCACGAACCACGGCATCCGCCCGAGCAGGGGATGTCCGCTTTCGAGGACCGCCTTGTGCAGCGCGAAGTTGCCGATCCCGAGGATGAAGATGAGGATCACCGCCACCACCATACAATGCACCCGCGCCGGTCGTTTGCCAAACGCGGTTCGTCGGGCGGTTCGGTGCGTCCGTCAGTTGCCCGCTACGCCGATCGACGGCTGAAAGTGCGCGGTCGACGCGCGAATGCGGGCGGCATCGGACGCGCCTATCCAGCAAATGCGCGGCGCCCACTTCCCCCGACGAGGCGCCGGCAACTGTGAGGATGCAGACGATGAAACGCTCCCTGATCGCCCTGACCGCCGCCGCCGTGCTCGGCACGGCCGCCCCCGCCATGGCCGAGACGCTGTCGATTCCCTATCAAGACCTGAACCTCGCCACGGCGAAGGGCCAGGCGGCCCTCGACGGCCGGATCGACGCTGCCGTGCGCGAATTCTGCGGCATGAATCGCACCACCACCGGCACGCGCATTTCCTCGCGCGAGACGCGCGAATGCTACGCCCAGACCAGCAAGCAAGCGAAAGAGAAGTTCGCTGCCGTCGTCGACGAGCAGCGGCTCGGAGGCTGAATCACTCCTCAGCCGCCATTCGGCCCGGACCGGTCCAGTCCCCCGGTCCGGGCCGAACTTGTCAGGGTTCCGGCCTCTGACCGGGCGAGTTCCCGCCAGCCCTACCGCCCGGCCATCGCCTTGACCTTGGGCAGATAGGTCCGCCCGATCCGCAGCGCCTCGCCGTCCTCCAGCTCCGCCGACCATACCCCGAGCCCGTCGTGGCGCAGCCCGCGGATGCGGTCCTTCCTGAGGATCGTCGAGCGATGGATGCGGATGAATTCGGCGGGGTCGAGCCGCTCTTCGAGCCCCGCGATCGTCTGCAGCAGCAGATAGCTGCGATCGCCGAGATGGAGCCGGACATAGTCGCGTTCGGCATCGATCCGGTCGATCTGGTCGACCTCGACCCGCAGCAGCTCGGACCGGTGCGGCACCCACAGCTCCTCGAGCCACTTGCTCTCCGCGCGCGGCGGCCGCTCCCGGCGCGACACGGCGCGTTCGATCGCGCGCGCCAGCCGGTCGTGCGCGACCGGCTTGAGCACATAGTCGACCGCGTCGAGATCGAACGCCTCGACCGCGAAATGATCGTGCGCGGTGACGAAGATCACCGCCGGGCGCTGCTCGCGCTCGGCCAGCTTGCGCGCCACCGCCAGGCCGTCGACCTCGGGCATGGTCATGTCGAGCAGGACGAGATCGGGCGCGAGCGCCTCGATCAGCCGCAGCGCCGCGGCCCCGTCGCTCGCGGTGCCGATCACCGCGAGCTCGGGCAGCTTGGCGCAGATCACCTGCATGCGTTCAACCGCGAGCGGCTCGTCGTCGACGATCAGCGTGCGCAGCGGTCTGGTTTCGGGTTCGTCAGCCATAATTCCCCAGCGGGATGCGAATTTCGGTCAGATAGCCGCCCTCGACCGGGCCGGACGTGATCACCGCCTCCTTGCCGAAGCGCGCCTGGAGCCGGTCGCGGACGTTGCCGATGCCGATGCCGAAGCCGCTCCCGCTCGAGCCGGATTTGCCCGACCCGTTGTCCTCGACCGTGATCGCGAGCCGGCCATAGTCCTCGCGCGCGGCGATGCGGATCGTGACCGGCGCCGTCTGCGGTGCGACCGCGTACTTGACCGAATTCTCTACTAGCGGCTGGAGGATCATGCCCGGCACGCGCGCCTCGGCAAGTGCTTCGGGCAGATCGAACACCGCCTCGAGCCGGTCGGGAAAGCGGACCGCTTCGATCGCGAGATACTGGCGCTGGAGCTCGAACTCGTCCGCCAGCGGCACATCGCCGGTCGGATCGTCGGCGAGGCTGTGGCGATAGAACCCGGCGATCGACTGGATCATCGTCTCGGCGCGTTCGGCCTTGCCGGTGAGCACCAGCGCGGAAAGCGAATTCAAGGTGTTGAACAGGAAATGCGGGTTCACCTGATAGCGCAAGCTGCGCAGTTCGGCGGCCTTGGCCGCGCTGCGGAACCGGTCCTCTCGCCGCTCGGCCGCGCGCGCCTGCGCCCCTGCGAGCATCGCGAAATAGAGCGAGGCCCAGGCAAGCAGGAGGAAGTAGCGCCCGAGCGCGATGTCGATGATCTGCCGCCACTGATCGAGCAGCGTGGGGGCGGGCGCGATCATCACGCTGGTCATCGGCGGGTCTTGCGTGGTTCGGCTGCTGCCGACCTCGAGACCGGTGAGCTCGCGAAATCGCTCGGGCGGAATATCGATCAACAGGTTGCCCGCCTCGTCCCGGCGCACCGCGATACCCCATTCCTTGCCGTAGTTCTCGTCCACCTGGCGCTGAAGGTCGGCGAAAATCCACTGGTTGGCCTGCGCGATCGGAATCGAAAGCGGCATGGCGACCAGCACCGCGGCGACGATCTTGGTCCATAGCGGACGGTCGTCCACGAGACGCAGGATCACCCACAGCAAAATGGTCAGCGCGATTCCAACCAGCGTCACCAGACCCCGACGCCAGAGCATCTCGACCTGCGGCTCGAACCCCACGATCAACGATCGCACGGTGGTAATCAGGAAGTAGCACAGCCACAGCCCCGCCATCGAAGCCAGGACGGTGACCACGGGAACGCGCGCGCGTTCGTGCAAGGGGGCGGATTCGGCCATGTTCAGCCTTCCGCTCTAGCCGCACCGCGCGCGGCAGGGCCAGCGCCGTCGTCGGAGCGCTTCGGCGCTTTGTCGAACCCCATGTCGCCGGGCGACCCTCGTGCGCCCCCGATCCTTCAAGCGAGCAGTCCCTCGCGCGCGATCCGTTCCTTCCACTGCGCGGGGGCCAGCGTGTGGACGTTGTTGCCCGCCGCATCGACCGCGACGGTCACAGGCATGTCCTCGACGGTGAATTCGTAGATCGCTTCCATGCCCAGATCCTCGAACCCGACGACTTTGGCCTCCTTGATCGCGCGCGCCACCAGGTAGGCCGCGCCGCCGGTCGCCATCAGATAGGCGACCTTGAAGCGGCTGATGACCT
>CAMPIA010000061.1 GCA_946886175.1 uncultured Altererythrobacter sp. | reverse complement strand
GCTGCCGCAGGTTGACAGCGAAGGCGACTGACCGAATAGATCGGCCATGCGCCGCACGCTCTGCCTTGCCCTGGCTTTCCCGCTCGCGCTCGCCGCGTGTGGTGAGGGCAAGGCGCCGTCCGACAAGCTGAAGGATGCGACCGAGCAACTGGTCGAGGAAGCGTCGGGCGAAGCCCCGCCCAAGCTGGCCGAAGGGCCCTATGCCCCGCGCGACGAATGCGTCGGGCTTCCCGGCGCCGCCGCGTTCCGGCAGAAGCTGGCGCAGGCGGTGGAGGCGCGCGACGCCGATGCGCTGATCGCACTCGCCGCGCCCGACGTGAAGCTCGATTTCGGCGGCGGCGCAGGCTCGGCCGAATTGCGCGCGCGGCTCGCCGGCGAAGGGCGGGACCTGTGGGCCGAGCTCGACGCGCTGCTCGCGATGGGCTGCGCCGCCGACGGGGAGGCGATGATGACCATGCCGTGGTACTTCGCGCAGGAAATCGATGCGGTCGATCCGATGATGGGCATGATCGTCACCGGCGAGAACGTGCCGCTGCGGCTGGAGCCCGATGCCGGATCCGACATGCTCGAGCCGATCTCGTGGGACGTGGTCGAACTGGTCGATGGCCTGCAGCCGGGCGCGCGGTTCCAGCACGTCGCGACGACCGAGGACAAGCGCGGCTATATCGCGACCGACCGCCTGCGCAGCCTGATCGACTACCGGCTGCTCGCCTCGAGCCGCAACGGCGAATGGAGCATCACGAGCTTCGTCGCGGGCGACTAACGCGTCCTCATACACGATCTGGTCATGTCGCCGGTTGCATTGTGCTACTGTCCCGATCGATCGGAAAGTTTGCACATGAAGCGTTTCTCAACAATGTCCGCCATGCTGGCGAGCGCCGCCGCGCTGTCGCTGGCCGCGGCCCCCGCATCCGCCGTCGAACTGCCCGCGCCTGCGCCCGCGCCAGCAGCCGCGCATGATGCGCCGGCGGTATGGAGCGCTGCCGGGGTCACCGCCGAGCGCTCGCGCTGGCGCCATCGCCGTCATCGCCACGACGATGGCGGCATCGACGTCGGCGACGTGATCGTCGGCGCAGCGATCATCGGCGGCATCGCCGCGCTGGCCGGCGCGTTCGACGACGACCGCGACGAGCCGCGGGTCGATTACCGCGATCCCCAGCCCGCCTATCAAACCAGCGGCCTCGATCGCGCGGTCGACATCTGCGTCGCCGAGATCGAGCGCGACGTGCGCGTCGGCTCGGTCGATGCGGTCGATCGCGATGCGAGCGGCTGGCGCGTCAGCGGATCGCTGCATGATGGCGAGGGCTTCACCTGCCGCATCGGCAACGACGGCCGCATCTCCGACATCGACTATGGCGGCGGCGGTGTCAGCTATTCGACCGAGGCGGGGGGCGATCAGTGGAGCGACGACGCCTACGCCGCGGCCTGGAATCGGGTCGATGGACCCGCCGCGGCGCCGGTCCAGCCCGCCTATCCCGGCGGCCCGCTGCCCGGCGAGGAGTACTAGGCCTCACCGTCCCGATCGGCGCGTTCGCGATAACCGGGCAGCGCCAGTTGCCAGCGGATCGCCGCTCCGCGCAGCGCGAAGCCGGCGATCCACGCCGCGCCCCAGACCGCCGCGTCGGCCAGCCCGGCCACCGCGCCGATCACCGTCAGGCCCGCGGAGAGCGCGGCGGCCGTAACGTAGAGCTCGGGGCGCATGATGATCGAGGGCACGCCCGCGATCACGTCGCGCACCACCCCGCCGGCGCATCCGCTGATGACCCCGAGCACTGCGGCAGGCAACGGATCGACCCCGTAGGCGAGCGCCTTGGCCGCGCCGAGCACCGCGAACACCGCGAGCCCGGCGGCGTCGGCCCATTCGAGCAGGCTGCCCTCCCACCACCGGCGCGGGGTGAACCAGGCGATCAGCGCGGTCGCGAATATCACCAGCGCCACCCACGGATCGCGCAGCCAGAACGCGGGCGCGCCGATCAGCATGTCGCGCAAGCTGCCGCCGCCCACGCCGGTCACCAGTGCGAAGAACGCCATCGTCACGAAGGTCTGCTTCAGCCGCGCGGCCAGCAGCGCTCCGGTAAGCGCGAAGACCGCGGTGCCGAGCAGGTCGAGCGCGGGGGGCAGGGCGGGGGTCTCAGCGAACATGGCGCGATCCTTAGGCATGTTTGCGGCGCGAGGAAACGGTGGCGAGGGCGTGACTCGCGGCGTTCATCGGCCTAACCCGGCTTCCGGCCCGATCACAATTCCGGACATCCCCATGAACAAGTTCCGCCATCTCGCTCTCCTGCCGCTGCTCCTCGCCGGGAGCGCCTGCATGCAGACGCCGGGCGGGCCGGTGGCGAGTGCGCCTGATCCCGCGCCCGCCGAGCCGGCGGCCGATCCCGCCTACTATCCCCAGGCGCAGCTCGCCAAGCTGGCGGTGATCGAGATGAACCCCGACACGAGCTATCTCAGCGCCGAGGAGCGCGAGGTGGTCAATCTGCTGATCGACGCATCCGAGCTGCTCGACCAGGTCTATCTGCGCCAGCGCGATCCGCGCAATCCGGCGACACGCCAGGCGATAGAGCGGTCGCGCCGCGCCGACCGCGACGTGCTGCTCGAACTGTTCGACCGCAACTTCGGCCCGTGGGATTCGCTCGCGGAGCTGCACCCGTTCTGGGGCAGCGAACCGATGCCCGAGGGCGCGGGCTTCTACCCGCCCGACATGACCCGCGCGGAGTTCGACGCCTATCTCGCCGCGCATCCGGAACAGGAGGAGGCGCTGACCGGCCCCTACACCGTCGTCCGGCGGGAAGGCGAGCGGCTGGTCGCGATCCCCTATTCGGTCGCGTACAAGGAATGGCTCGAGCCCGCGGCGCAGCTCATGGAGCAGGCGGCCGCGATCACCGGCAACGCGAGCCTCAAGACCTTCCTCACGCTGCGCGCAGAGGCTTTTCGCACCGACGACTACTACCAAAGCGAACTCGCCTGGATGGACCTGACGGGCACCCCGATCGAGATCGCGATCGGCCCCTACGAGGTCTATACCGACCGGCTCTATGGCGCCAAGACCGCGTTCGAGAGCTTCGTCACGCTGAAGGATCCGGAAGCCTCCGCCGCTCTCGACAAGTACAAGAAATACCTGCGCGACATGGAAGCCAACCTGCCGATCCCCGACGAGCACAAGAATTTCGAGCGCGGGTTCGAAAGCCCGATCGTGGTCGCCGATCAGGTCCACGGCGGCGGCGACAACGTGCCCGGCGTGCAGACGATCGCCTTCAACCTGCCGAACGACGAGCGCGTGCGCGAGGCCAAGGGTGCGAAGAAGGTGATCCTCTCGAACGTGCTCGGCGCGAAGTACGATCGCATCCTCGACCCGATCGCGGATCTCGTGCTCGCGCCGCCGCAGTCGGAGCGGGTGGTCAAGAAATACATGCAGCTCAGCACCCTGTTCCACGAGCTTTCGCACAGCCTCGGGCCCGGCACGATCACCATCGACGGGCGCGAGACCACGGTGAATGCCGAACTGAAGGACCAGGCTTCCGCGCTCGAGGAATCGAAGGCCGACGTCGCGGGCGTGTGGAACATCCTGTTCATGATGGACAAGGGCGAGCTGCCCGCGGCGGAGAAGCCGCAACTGCTCGCGACCTACTTCGCCGGGCTGTTCCGCTCGATGCGGTTCGGCACCACCGATGCTCACGGTCTCGGCGCCGCGGCGCAATACGGCTACCTCAAGGAGAAGGGCGCCTTTGCGTGGGATGCGGGCAGCGATCGCTACGTGATCGACGAGGCCAAGATGGTCGCGGGGCTGCGCGACCTGCTGCACGACGAGCTGATGCTCCAGGCGACCGGCGACTACGAAGGCGCCAAGGCGTTCTTCGCCCGCTACGCGGTGCTCGACGAGCATGCCGAGAACGCGATCGCCGCGATGGACGCGATCCCGGTCGATATCCTCCCGATCTACCCGGACGAAATCTAGGGGCCAGACCCGAGTCAGGCGGTGACGCGCGCCTTTCGCCGGCGGAACAGCAGCGCGCAGCCCATCACCGTGCCGATCAGCGCGAGCGCGGTGAACAGGATCAGGATCGGATGCGAGGTGTCCTCGCGATCCTGCAGGTCCATGATGTGCAGGCCCCACATGAAGTCGAACAGGCGCCACCAGCGGGTGCGCACCGCCTCGATCTGGCCACTGTCGCGCCCGACATAGACGTGCGTGCCGTCGGCGAGCGCGACCCGCCAGACGGGCAGCGGTCGGCGGAAATCGAACGGCGGCGCATCGGCGGCGAAAAAGCGCACGCTCTGGGCGCTGTCGCCGCCCACGATGCGCCGGGCGACCAGCGATCGAGCGGCCGCCGCATCGAGCGGCGCGATCGGCTGGCCGGTGGCCATGTCGCGCCGGCGAACGCTGCCGTCCATCATCGTCAGCACCGCCACCGCGCGCCCATCCTGCATGACCGCGCGCATTTCCCGGATCGGGCCTTCGACGCTGCCGAAATCCTCGCCCGGCAGCACGAGCGGCTGCGGCGCGGCTTCGATGCGCAAGTGCTCGCCGCGCACCTCCTCGATCGGCCGCGCGACCATCACCAGCCCGCTCAGCGTCCACCCGATCAGCGGCACCCCGATCAGCCAGCCGAGCCAGATGTGCCAGCGCGCGAGCTTCGCCATGACGGCTTTCATCGTCGAATCCCTGTTGCGGTAATGCCCGCGCCCGCAATGACGAACGCGGGTCAGCCGTGCAAGATGTCCCCGATCGCCTTTGCCGCCGCGATGCAGTCGCGGTCGGACCAGCGCGGGCCGATCACCTGCATTCCGCACGGCAGCCCATCGGTCTCGCCGACCGGGAGCACGGTGGAGGGGAGGTTGGGGAACGTCGCGATGCCCGCCCAGGCGAGCGCCGCGGCCGCGCTTTCCTCGCGCCCGTCGATCGTTATCGTGCCTTCGAACAGCCGCCCCTCGCGCGCCGGAATCGCGAGCACCGGTGCGGGCGGCGCGAGCACGAAGTCGTACGTGTCGAACAGCGCGCGCCACGCCGCCTCGTTGCGCGCCTGCGCGTCGAGCAGTTCGAACCAGTCGGTCGCGGTTGCGCGTGTGCCGTCGGGGCCGGGCATTCCGCGCGCCATCGCGATGTTGAGCATCTTCATGTAGTCGCGTTGCTGCTGCGCGAGGTCGGGCAACAGGTCGGTCGTGCGGTCGACGCGCACGCCCGTCGCCTCGATCGCCGCGGCGGCGGCCTCGATCGGGCCCAACACCGCGCCGTCGACCGGGCTGTCGGGATATTCGGTCAGCAACAGCAGCCGGCAATCGGCGAGCCGTTTGCCTTGAGGATGCAGCGGGATGCTCGCAGTGAGGCGGAGCAGCAGGTCGAGATCGTCGGCGTTGCGCGCGATCGGGCCGGCGATCGACAGCGCGCCGTCGTGCGCGTCGCTGCCGGCGAGCAGCGGGTGGTCGTGGCCGTGCTTGGATACGAGGCCCCAGCTGGTCTTGTGCCCCCAGACGCCGCAGAAATGGGCCGGCACGCGGACCGAGCCGCCGATGTCGGTGCCGTATTCGCACGGCACCATGCCGCTCGCGACTGCCGCGGCCGAGCCGCCCGAGGAGCCGCCGGGGCTGCGCGCGGGGTCGTGCGGATTGGCGGTGCGGCCGTAAACCGGGTTGGTCGATTGCCAGTCGGCGAGATCGGGGGGGACATTGGTCTTGCCGATGAACACTGCGCCGGCCGCCTTGAGCAGCCGCACCACACGCGCGTCGCGCTGCGCCACGTTGCCCGCGAACTGCTTGTGGCCCCAGGTGGTCGGCAGGCCGGCGATGTCGAAACTTTCCTTGATCGTCATCGGCACGCCGAACAAGGGACGGGCTTCGCCCGGCGTCTCGCCCTCCATCGCCTTGGCCGCGGCCCGCGCGCGCTCGAAATCGCACACCACGACCGCGTCGATCCGCGCGTCGCGATCCTCGATCCGCGCGATCGCGGCGTCGACCGCCTCGAGCGGCGAAAGCTCGCCCGCGCGAATCATCGCCGCGAGCGCCACTGCCCCCGGCTGGTCTGTCAGTTTCGGGTATGTCATCGCCGCCTCCCCTCGATCAGCGCGAGCGCCAATCCATAGCCGATAATCGACGCCGCGCCATAGCCGAGCAGCGGCGTCGGATAGGCGCCGGCCAGCGAGGCCAGCGCGAGGCCGAGCAGGAAGGCGGCGACGGTGCGGCTTTCGATCCGGCTGAACCCGCTCCTCCGGAACGGTGCGGCTATCGCAAGGACGAGCGCGACCACCGCCAGGATCGCCAGCACGCCGCCGTTGGCCAGTGCGGTCTGCAAAACGCCCTCGGCGAACGGCACCGGCGCCAGCGGATCGGGCCGGACGGCGCACGCGATCGCAGCAAGCACCGCCATTGCGGCCGCCGCCACGACAGCGGCATTGCGCCGGTGCCACGCAGCGACCGCCAGCGCGAGGAAGAATGCGAGCGCGGTGCCGAAGTCCGGCTGGAGCGCGAGCACGAGCGCGCTGGCAGCGCTCGCCGCGAACGCGATCCAGTCGCTCCGTCGCGCAACCAGCACCGTGAGGGAGGGAAGCACCAACATCCCCGTGTGCAGCGCAAGCGCAGGACTGCCGAGCCACCGGCGGACGCCGTCGATCTCGAGACCGACGACCAGCGTCGCGACCAGCGCCAGCGGCGCAAGGGCGAGCGCGATCAACCCTGCCGGCGGCAGTTTCCGGCGGACGGCGAGGGCGTAGATCCCGAGCGCTATCGCCAGTGCGGCCAGGTTGACCGGCGCATAATGCACTGGCGCTCCGGCGGCGGCTATCGCCGCCGCGCCCGCAATCACCGCCAGTGCGAACATCGCCGCCGGCAGGTGAGCGGAGGAAGCGCCGCGCACGGACCGATCAGATATGGATCGGCTTGCCTGTCACCGCCATTGCCGCTTCCTTGATCGCCTCGCTGTGCGTCGGGTGGGCGTGGCAGGTGTAGGCGATGTCCTCGCTCGTCGCGCCGAATTCCATCGCCTGCGCGGCCTGCGCGATCATCGTGCCCGCGACGCTGGCGATGCACCAGACGCCGAGCACGCGGTCGGTCTCGGCATCGGCGATCACCTTCACGAACCCGTCGGGCTCGTGGTTGGTCTTGGCGCGGCTGTTGGCGAGCATCGGGAACTTGC
>CAMPIA010000060.1 GCA_946886175.1 uncultured Altererythrobacter sp. | reverse complement strand
TACCGCCTGATCGACCGCTACCTCGAGATCAAGCGCGCGGAGGCGATCGGGTGAACGTGAGATTTCGTCATTGCGAGGCAGCGAAGCCGCCGCGGCAATCCATGGACCGAACCGAATGGTCCATGGATCGCGTCGCTGCGCTCGCGATGACGACAATAGGAAGCGGGACGTGAAAGCCCCCCTCCTCAGCACCCTGTTCGGCAAGGCCGAAGTCGCGCCGCCGCCCGATATCGAGGCCGCAGCGCTGCGCTCCGACCGCTTCCGGCTGGAACGCGAGAGCGAGTGGCGGCGGCTCGAGGATATCGTCGTGCGGATGGAGAAGGGGCGGCTGCGAAGGCTGTCGGACGACGACGTGCTCGCGCTCCCCGCGCTCTACCGCACCGCCGCATCGAGCCTCGCGGTGGCGCGCGAGACCTCGCTCGACGCGGCGACGCTCGAATACCTCGATTCGCTGGTCCAGCGCGCCTGGTTCCAGGTCTATGGCCCGCGCGAGGGCTTCGTCGCCTGGCTGCGGCGGTTCCTGACCGGCGGGCTGAGCGGCGCGGTGCGCGGCATCTGGCTCGACATCTGCGTCGCGCTCGCGGTCATGGTGGCGGGCACGGTGGTGGGCTGGCTGCTCGTATTGCAGGATCGCGAGTGGTTCTACGCGCTCGTTCCCTCGCAGTTCGGCGACACCCGCGTGCCCGGCGCGAGCCGCGAGGTTCTGCTCGAAAGCCTGCAAGTCGAGCAGGAGACGCAGGGCCTTTCGGCCTTCGCGGCCTATCTGTTCAGCAACAACGCGGGGGTCTCGATCCTCGCCTTCGCATTGGGGTTCGCCTTCGGGATACCCTCGCTGATGCTGCTGCTGCACAACATGGCGCTGCTCGGCGCGATGCTGTGGCTCTATTCGGAAGCCGGGCTGACGCTCGAATTCGTCGCCTGGCTCAGCGTCCACGGAACGACCGAGCTGTTCGCGATTCTGCTCGCCGGCGCGGCGGGGATTCACATCGGCCGCTCGATGGCCTTCCCCGGCAACCGCTCGATCCTCGCCGCCGCCGCCGAGAGCGGGCGGCGCGGGGCGGTGGTAATGGTCGGGGTCGTGTTCATGCTGGTGGCAGCGGCGCTGCTCGAAGCCTTCCCGCGCCAGCTCCTCGCCATGGAGGGGCGGCTGATCGTCGGCGGGACCATGCTCGCGTTCTGGCTCGCCTACTTCTTCGTTTTCGGGCGTAGGCGCGCGGCCGAGCCGGCATGAGCGTCGCGCCAACCGCACCGCATCTCGCGCACCGGGCGAAGCGCCACCGCGAGGTGGTGACGCCCGAAGGCATCGCGCTGCCCTTCACCGTCGCCAGCCGCAGCGCGCGCGCCGGGGCGCTGCTTCTCGACCTGATGATCATGTTCGTGGTGGCGGTGACCGTTGCGCTGACCCTGACCTGGATCGGGGCCGGGCTGTTCGAGGCCGCCGGCGATCCCGCAGCGCTGAGCGGCGCGGCGGAATTCATCAATGTGTTCTGGACGCTGTTCTGGTTCCTGCTGTGGAACGGCTATTTCATGGTCATGGAGATGGGGCCGCGTGGGGCGACCTTCGGCAAGCGCGCGGCGGGCATCCGCGTCGCCTCTCGCGACGGCGGGCGGCTTACCCCCGAGGCGGTGGTCGCGCGCAATCTGCTGCGCGACATCGAGCTGTTCGTGCCGCTGATCATCCTGCGAAACCCGCCCAGCGGCGATGGGGATCTGGCCGCAGTCGCCGCGGGCGCCTGGCTCCTCGTCTTCGTGCTGCTCCCATTCTTCAATCGCGACGTTTTGCGCGCGGGCGACCTGATCGCGGGCACCTGGGTGGTCGAGGCGCCGCGCGCCAAGCTGGCCGAGGCGCTCTCGACCGAAGGCGCCGCGCGCGCAGGCTCGAGCGAGCTGACCGGGGCCGAATACCACTTCGGCGAGGCCGAGCTTGCGGTCTACGGCGAATACGAACTCCAGACGCTCGAACGGGTGCTGCGCGACGGTCGGCCCGAAGCGCTCGAATCGGTCCATGCAGCGATCTGCCGCAAGGTCGGCTGGAATCCCGGCAGCGGCGACGAGCGCGCCTTCCTCGAGGCGTTCTACGCCCAGCTTCGCGCCCGGCTCGAAGGCGATATGCGCTTCGGCAAGCGCAAGGCGGACAAGTTCAGCTAGGAACCCGTCCGCCCCGCCACTCTCTCGTCAGTCGTTCCAGTTCTGCACCCGGAACAGCATCGAGCCTGTCTGCCGGCGGTACTCGGCGCGCTTGCCCGACTCGGCTTGCAACTGCGCTTCGGTGCGCTTCATGTGGTCGAGGAACAGCTGGTTGCGGCGCATGTCTTCCTCAGCGTCGGCGAAGTTGGGAAACCACGTCACGAGATAGACGTCGGCCTCGCCATCGCGCGGGTTCACGCTGGTCCAGATCTGGTAGTCGGTGATCCAGCCCTGGGCCTTCGCGAAATCCTGCGAGGTGCGATAGCCTTCGGCGAGGTAATTGGCGTAATCGAGCGCATGGCCGTCTTCGACCGAGATCATCCCGACTTCGACGTAGTCTCCCGGATCGACGGGATAGGCCGATTGGGCCGATGCGGCTTGCGGCAAGCCGAACGAAAGCGTTGCCGCGCCGAGCGCGACGAGTGCAAACTTTTTCATTTCCGTGGTCTCTCCATTGCATCCGGCGGCGGCGGGATACCGCCCCGGCGTCGATGCCTTGGAGTCGGGAGTGGGCGACCTTTTCCGGCCGGCCCCAAAGTGCGACGGGATTACGCCCGTCGATGTGATGGAGTCGAGTCGGATTCGGGATCGGCGCCGCGGCGCTTGCCAAGGCCGCCAGGAGCGTGAAACGGGAACGCATGACAAGCTACCGGATCGTCCGCGACGACTGCACCGGCGAGGCGGTGCTTGCGCTGCTGCAGGCGCACCTCGACGAGATGCATCGCTGGTCGCCCGCGTGCAGCGTCCACGCCCTGCCCGCCGAGCGGCTGCGCGCGCCCGAGGTCTCTTTCTTCGCTGCGTGGGACGGGAGCGCACTGGCCGCGGTCGGCGCATTGAAGGAACTCGCATCCGATCGCGGCGAGCTGAAGTCGATGCGCGCCGCGCCCGCCTATCGCGGCAAGGGCGCGGGCGAGGCGATCCTGCGCCACCTGATGGCCGAGGCCGAGGCGCGCGGCTATCGCTGGGTCGGGCTCGAGACCGGGCGGCCCGAGCCGTTCCTGCCCGCCGTGCACCTCTACCGGAAACACGGGTTTGCCGAATGCCCGGCGTTCGGCGACTATGTCTCCGACGAATTCAGCCTGTGCATGGAGAAGTGGCTGTGAGGATCGACCGAAGGACGCTGCTCGGATCCGCGCTGGCGCTGGCGGCAGGCGCCTGCGTGCCGATCGAGCGCGACCGCGCGGGGCGCTTCGGCGCACTGCTGCGGATACTGGAGAGCTCGGCCAACGGCACGCTCGGGGTCGGCGTGCTCGACACCGGGACCGGCCGGGTCTGGGGGCACAGCGACTTCGCGCGTTTCCCGCACCTCTCCTCGTTCAAGCTCTCGCTCGCCGCGCTGGTGCTCCAGCTCGACGCGACCGGCGAGCTCGACGCGGACGAGCGCGTGACCTGGACCCAGGCCGACCTGCTCGACTACGCGCCGTTCGCGAAGGAGCGGCTCGCGGAAGGCGCGACCTTGCGCGAACTCGCCGAAGCGACCCAGAAGATCAGCGACAACACCGCCGCCAACGTCCTGCTGGCGCGGCTCGGAGGGCCCGAGCGGCTGACCGCGTTCTGGCGCTCGCTCGGCGACGAGACGAGCCGGCTCGACCGCACCGAGCCCGCGCTCAACGACGTCCCGCCCGGCGAGATCTTGGACACCACCACCCCGGCCGCAATGGCGCGTACGCTGAGCGAGCTCCTCTACGGTGACGCGCTCGCCGAAGCGGCGCGCGCGACGCTCAAGCTGTGGATGGCCGAGACGCGCACCGGCGCCAGGCGCGTGCGCGCGGGCTTCCCGCCCGAGTGGCCGGCAGGCGACAAGACCGGCACCTCGCTCTGGCCGGGCATGGGCAGCGTGTATGTCGATGTCGGCTATGTCGAGCCGCCGGGCCGCGCGCCGCTGACCTTCGCCGCCTATTTCCGCGCCGCGAGTCAGCACACCGTGGCCGACCCGGACGCCGAGGCGGTGCTGGCCGAAGTCGGGCGGATTATCGCGCGGTATGCGGCCGGCGAGTGACCTGCCCCCCACGTCGTCCCGGGCGAGGGTGAGAGGCTCGCTCAATCCTCCGCGAAGATCGCCACTTCGTTCAGGCCCTCGCTGTCGGCGCGGCCGCGGTACATGCCCGGGGTGTTGAAGCTGAACACCGCCTCGCCATCCTTCGAGACGACGATCACTCCGCCGTCGCCGCCCAGTTCGGCGACATCGGCCATCACCGTGTCGGCCGCCTGCTGCACGCCTTCGCCCGCGAGCAGCATCCGGTCGCAGATCGCGTGCGCGACGCCGACACGGATGAAGTATTCGCCCCAGCCGGTGGCGGAGACCGCACAGGCGCGGTCGTCGGCCCAGGTGCCAGCCCCGATCACCGGCGAATCGCCGATCCGGCCCCAGCGCTTGCCGGTCATCCCGCCGGTCGAGGTGCCCGCCGCGAGATGCCCGGCCTGATCGCGGGCGACCGCGCCCACGGTGCCGAACTTGAACTCCACATCGAGCGCGGACAGGTTGTGCGTCTTCATTTCCTCGAGCTGCCTGCGGCGATGCTCGGTCGCGAACCATTCGGGCGGCTTCGATTCGAGGCCCTTCTCCGCCGCGAACTGCTCGGCCCCGTCGCCCGAAAGGAACACGTGGCGCCCGTCCTCCATCACCGCGCGCGCCAGCCGGATCGGGTGTCGCACGGTGCCGACGCCCGCGATCGCTCCGGCGGCGCGCGTGCTGCCGTCCATGATCGAGGCGTCCATCTCGTTGGTGCCCTCCCAGGTGAACACCGCGCCGCGCCCCGCGTTGAACTTGGGATCGTCCTCCAGCAGCACGATCACCGCCTCCACCGCGTCGAGCGCCGAGCCGCCTTCGGCCAGCACTTTCGCGCCCGCGTCGAGCGCGCTCTGCATCGCCGCCCGATATTCGGCTTCCTGCTCCGCGCTCATGTTCTCGCGCAGGAGCGTGCCCGCCCCGCCGTGGATCGCGAGCGACCACGCGGGCCCCGGCTCGGCCTCCTGCGCCGCGAGCGAAGTGACGGGGAACAGGGCGAGGAGCGCAAGCAGCGCGGCCGAAGTCTTGATCATGCCCGCCACGCTAGCGCGTGATGCGGCCGGGACAAGGGCCGAGTTATCGCTTGCCCGGGCGCGGGCGACGGCACAGGATAGCGGCGATCGGCAATCGGAGAGACGGGACATGGCGCAATTCGGGGCGACGAGCACCGCGGACGAAGTGCTCGAGGGGTGCGACCTTTCGGGCCGCACCGCGTTCATCACCGGCGGCTATTCGGGGCTGGGCCAGGAAACCGCGCGCGCGATGGCGGCCAGGGGTGCGCATGTCATCCTGGCCGGTCGCGACGCCGGCAAGCTCGATGACGCGGCGCGCGAAATACGCGGTGCGACCGGGGCCGAGGTCGATACGATCGTATGCGACCTCGCCTCGCTCGACAGCGTCCGCAAATGCGGCAGCGAAGCGCGCGACCGCTTCGACAAGATCGACCTGCTGATCAACAACGCGGGCGTGATGGCATGCCCGCAGGGCGAAACCGCCGACGGGTTCGAGATGCAGTTCGGCACCAACCACCTCGGCCACTTCGTGCTGACGAAGGAACTGCTGCCGCTGGTCGAGAAGGGCGATCGGCCGCGCATCGTCAACCTCTCGAGCCGCGGGCACCATATCGACCAGGTGCATTTCGACGATCCGAACTTCGAGAACCGCGACTATCAGAAATGGGCCAGCTACGGCCAGTCGAAGACCGCCAATATCCTGTTCGCGGTCGGGCTGGAGAAGCGCCTCGGCGCGCGCGGTATCCACGCTTACGCGCTTCATCCGGGCGGCATCCAGACCAACCTCGGGCGGCATATGAGCGAGGAGGACCGCGCGTGGATGGCCGACCGGATCCGCAAGCTGGCGGAGAAAAGCGGCACGCCCGCGCAGGGCTTCAAGACCATCCCGCAAGGCGCGGCGACGACCTGCTGGGTCGCCACCGCCGACGAACTGGAGGGGCGCGGCGGGCTCTATGCCGAGGATTGCCATGTCGCCGCGGTCGACGACGCCGACCCCGCTGGCGGGGTGCGCAGCTACGCGGTCGATCCGGGCAATGCCGAGCGGCTGTGGACGCTCTCGGAAGAAATGGCGGGGGAGAAATTCGCAGCCTGAGCGCGCCTGCGCCGCGCGCCATCGAACAGCGCGACCGCGATCAGGAATGCCACGCAGATCATCGCGAATTCGCCGCCGTCCTCGATGAAAGTCTCGACCTCGATCATGGCCTGCGTGTGCGGGCCCCACACGACCATCATATCGACCACCACCCCGAAGAACGCCGCCCCTGCGACGCATCCGGCGAGGATCAGCGATTCGATCGCAGGGCGCAGCCGCGCATTGCGCAGGCTGAGCCAGAGCGCGGTGAGCCAGAACCCGCCTATGCCGAGGAACAGGCTCGCCTCGCCGATGTCGTTCGGCGCGACCGGCAGCGGCCATCCGGCGAACCACGCCTCGAAAGCATGGCCGAAACGCTCGTGAATCTCGACGCTGTTGTCGAGCGTCAACCAGGCGAACAGCGCGGCGTTGGCGAGATAGACGCTCGCGCGCTCCCACCGCCACATGACCAGCAGCATCGCCGCGACCGCGAAGGTCAGCGCATATTCGAGCCATTCGCCGAAGCCCCCGTCGGAGGCGAGGAAGAACTGCACCGGCAGATGCGCATCGGTCAGTTCGCCGTAGTGCGCGGCCACATCCAGGCCGACGAGCAATCCGGCGTAGGGCAAGAGGAACAGCGCGGCGGTGCGCAGGCTGCGCGCGAGCGCGACTTCGCGCAGCACGGCAAGGGTCTCGCGGACGAACGGCACAAGCTGCATGGCGCTTCTCCAGGCCATCCCGCACCGGGCGGGAAACGGCCGCTCTAGCGCATCGGGGCACCCGGGTCGGTTAACCCGCGTGCTTAACTCCGCCCTACCTCGCGCCCGTCCTACCCCGGCACAGCCCTGTGCGA
>CAMPIA010000059.1 GCA_946886175.1 uncultured Altererythrobacter sp. | reverse complement strand
ACCAGGTCGCTCGCGGGGCCGAGGCGGGTTTCGTCGAACCAGGCCGAGCCCTGGCTGCGTTCGAGGTTGAGCTCGAGCGTGCGCGCGCCGAGTTCGCGCGCGTCGCGCACGAAGCCCGCGGCGGGATAGACCGCGCCCGAAGTGCCGATCGAGACGAACAGGTCCGCCCTCCGCAGCGCAGCGTAGATGCGCTCGATCTCGTAGGGCATCTCGCCGAACCAGACGACGTCGGGGCGCAGCGCCGCCTCGCCGCAGCCGGGGCACGGCGGGCGCGCTCCCTCTTTGGCGATCAGCGGCCCGGTCCAGCGCGAGCGTGCGTCGCAGGCGGTGCACCAGACGTTGAGGTGGGTGCCGTGCATGTGGAGCACGCGGTTCGCCCCGCCGCGCTCGTGCAGGTCGTCGACGTTCTGGGTCACGATCAGCAACTCTCCCGGCCATTCGCGGTCGAGCCGACCGAGCGCGGTGTGCGCGGGGTTGGGTTCCTTCGTCTGGATCGCCGCGCGCCGCATGTCGTAGAACCGCAGCACCAGCTCGGGATCGCGGGCGAAGGCCTCGGGCGTAGCGACATCTTCCACCCGATGCTGCTCCCAAAGCCCGCCGCCACCGCGAAAGGTGTCGATCCCGCTCTCGGCGCTCACGCCCGCCCCGGTGAGGATCACGATGTTGCGAATATCGGCCATGCGCGCCATGAAGCATGCAGCTTCGGGGGAGTGCAATGGCGCGGATCGGCATTATCGGCAGCGAGGGGCGCATGGGCCATGCGCTCGTGCGTGCGATCGCCGAAGCGGGGCACGAATGCGCAGGCGGAATCGACCGCGGCGGCGACGTCGCCGCGCTGGCCGACCGCAGCGAAGCGCTGGTCGACTTCTCCGCGCCGCAAGCGCTCGAGGCGAACCTGCACGCGGCGATCGGCGCGGGGATACCGATCGTGATCGGCACCACCGGGCTCGACGATCACCAGCACACCGCGATCGACAACGCCGCGCGCGACCTGGCGGTGCTCCAGACGGGCAACACCTCGCTCGGCGTCACGCTGCTCGCGCATCTGGTGCGCGAGGCGGCCGCGCGGCTCGGGCCCGAATGGGACATCGAAATCCTCGAAATGCACCACCGGCGCAAGGTCGACGCGCCCTCGGGCACCGCGCTGCTGCTGGGCGAGGCCGCGGCCGAGGGGCGCGGGATCGAGCTGGCCGCCAACCGCGAGGCCGGGCGGGATGGCCACACCGGTGCGCGGGGCGAAGGCGCGATCGGCTTCGCGAGCTTGCGCGGCGGCACCGTCGCCGGCGAGCACAGCGTGATTCTGGCGGGCGAGGAGGAGCGGCTCACGCTCTCGCACAGCGCGGAGAATCGCATGATTTTCGCGCGCGGCGCGGTGCGGGCGGCCGATTGGCTGATCGGCAGGCCGCCGGGCCGCTATACGATGGACGACGTGCTCGGCCTCCGATCCGGGCGATGACCAAAGATCGGATTTTCGAGTTCTTCCGCCGCCTCGCGGAAGACAACCCCGCGCCCGAGACCGAGCTCGAATACGGCAACGCCTTCCAGCTCGTGGTCGCGGTCGCGCTGTCGGCGCAGGCGACCGACGTCGGGGTCAACAAGGCGACCCGGAGGCTGTTTGCCGAGGTCGAGACGCCCGAGGCGATGATCGCGCTGGGCGAGGATGGCCTCAAGGCGCACATCAAGACCATCGGCTTGTTCAATTCCAAGGCGAAGAACGTGATCGCGCTGTCGCACATGCTGGTCGACGAATTCGGCGGCGAGGTGCCCGCCACGCGCGAGGAACTCGTCCGGCTCCCCGGCGTCGGGCGCAAGACCGCCAACGTCGTGCTCAACTGCTGGTTCGGGCACGAGACTTTCGCGGTCGACACGCACATCTTCCGCGTCGGCAACCGCACCGGCCTCGCCCGCGGCAAGACGCCCGAGGCGGTCGAGGCGAAGCTCGAAAAGCGTGTCCCCCAGCCGTTCCGCCTCCACGCGCACCACTGGCTGATCCTCCACGGCCGCTACACCTGCAAGGCGCGCACCCCCGAATGCTGGCGCTGTCCGGTGGTGGACCTGTGCGCCTTCAGGACGAAGGTGCTGGTTCCCCCGGCAAGTCGGGCGACAGCGCCGAGATAGTCGTCGCCGCGACCAGATCGCCCACCACGTTCAGCGTCGTGCGGCACATGTCGAGGAAGCGGTCGACGCCGAGGATCAGCCCGATCCCCGCCGGATCGACCCCGACGCCCGCCAGGATCAGCGCGATCACCGGCAGCGAGCCGCCGGGTACGCCCGCGGTTCCGATGCCCGCGAGGATGCAAATCAGCATCACGAACGCCTGATCCATCAGCGACAGCTCGATGCCGAAGAACTGCGCGAGGAACAGCACCGTCACGCCTTCGAACATCGCGGTGCCGTTCTGGTTGGCGGTCGCGCCGATGGTCAGCACGAAGCGCGCGATGCGGCGCGGCAGCCCGAGCTCGGTGTCGGCGACACGCAGCGCGGTCGGCAGCGTGGCGTTCGAGCTGGCGGTGGAGAACGCCATCACGCTCGCCTCGCGCGTCTCGCGGAAGAAGGCGATCGGGCTCTTCTTGGCGATGAACTTGAGGATCATCGGGAAGACGCCGAACATCTGGATCGCCAGCGCCGCCAGCACCACCGCGACGAACGCGGCGAGCTTGAACAGCAGGTCCCACCCGAACTGCGCGGTGAGGTTGAACATGAAGCAGAAGATCGCGATCGGCGCGAGCTGGATGACGAAGCCGATCAGCTTCATCGCCACCTCGAACACGCCCTCGATCGCATCCTTGAGCACCCCGGTGCGGCGGGTCTGCACGATCAGCAGGCCGATGCCGAAGAACAGCGCGAAGAACATCACCGCGAGGATGTCGTTGGAGGACATCGCCTCGACGATGTTGTTCGGGACGATCGCGACGACCTGGTTGACCCCGGCATCGCTCTCGGCGCTCGCCGCGACGATGCTCGAGGCGCCCGCGGCGCCCTCCTCGAGCAGCTCGGCGGCGGCATCGGGATCGATCCCCTCGCCCGGCTCGATCACGTTGACCAGCGTCAGCGAGATCGCGACCGCGATCGAGGAGACGATCACGGTGTAGAACAGCGTGCGCAGCCCGACCCTGCCGAGCGACTTCATCTCGCCCATCTCGGCGATGCCGACCACCAGCGCGCTGAACAGCAGCGGGATCACCAGCATGAACAGCAGCCGCAGGAAGATCTGCCCGATCGGGTTGGTGACGTAAGTCACGATCGATTCGACCCACGCGGCGTCGCGCGCGAAGGTATAGGCGAGCAGGCCGGCGGCGAGCCCCGCGACGAACCCGATCAGGATCCGCCATTGCAGCTTGCCGTGCCCGGCGGGCGCCGTTTCCCGGGCGATCTCCGCCGCGTCCTGACTGGTCATTCGCTCCCCTCCCAAATTTATCCTCCCCAAGCTTGCCTTGGGGAGGGGGACCACACAAAGTGTGGTGGAGGGGTATGCTCCTAGCGCGAAGAAGACCCCTCCACCATGCTACGCATGGTCCCCCTCCCCGAGCAAGCTCGGGGAGGAATATTCAACTAAGCGCCGCCGTGGCGATGCGCGCATAGATGCGGCTTAGCGTATCGAGGTCGGCCAAGGCCACCGCCTCGTCGCGCTTGTGCATGGTTGCGTTGCACAGCCCGAATTCGATCACCGGGCACAGATCCTTGAGGAACCGCGCGTCCGAGGTGCCGCCGGTGGTCGAGGCCTCGGGCACGAGCCCGGTCTCGGCCTCGACCGCGGCGGCGATCAACCCCGAGAATTCGCCCGGCGGAGTCAGGAACGGCTCGCCCGAGATCACCGCGAGCGCGCGGCCGCCGTGGCGCTCGGCGATCTCCGCCACTTGCGCCTCGAGCGAAGCGCCCGAGTGCCGGTCGTTGAAGCGGATCGAGATGCGCGCCTTGGCCTTGGCCGGGATCACGTTGTGCGCCGGGTTGCCGACCTCGAGCTCGGTGATTTCGAGGTTCGAGGGCTGGAACCACTCGGTCCCCTCGTCGAGCACGAGCGCATCGAGCTCGGCGAGCATCGCGACGAGCTTGGGCACCGGGTTGTCGGCGTTGTGCGGATAGGCGACGTGGCCCTGCGTCCCTTCGACCTCGAGCCAGATATTGACCGAGCCGCGGCGGCCGACCTTCATCATGTCGCCGAGCCGGTTCACGCTGGTCGGCTCGCCGACGAGGCACAGGTCGGGCGCGATCTCACGCTCGCGCATCCATTGGATCAGCGCGCGGGTGCCGTGGACCGCGGGGCCCTCCTCGTCGCCGGTGACGATGAAACTCAGCGTCCCCGCCTCGCGCGGAACCTCGGCCACGGCCGCGACCATCGCCGCGATCGCACCCTTCATGTCGACCGCGCCGCGACCGTAGAGCAGCTCGCCGCCCGCGCTCGCACGCCGTTCGGGCGCGAAGGGGGCGCTGGTCCAGCCCTCGCCCGGCGGAACGACGTCGACATGTCCGGCGAAGGCGAAATGCTTCGAGCCTTCGGGTCCTTGCCGACAGGCGAACAGGTTCTCGACCGGCCCGTCGGGCGCGTCGCCGCGGCTGAAGCGCTGGACCTCGAACCCCAATGGCGCGAGCATGCCTTCGAGCACGTCGAACACCAGCCCCGTGGCGGGCGTGACGCTGGGGGCGGCGATCAGTTTTTCGGCAAGCAGGCTGGCGTCGGTCATCGCAGGCGGCGTAAACGAGTGCGACGCAGCTTTCCAGACGCCGGAGCCATCAATGCCCAAGCTCGACCTCGACGCCATCGCGCAGACCAACGCGACCGGCTATCCCGACCCCTACGACCGCGAAGTCGAAGGCCGCTGGTATCGCCGCCTCGCGCCCGTCGCAGGTCTGACCGAAATGGGCGCGAGCCACGTCGTGCTCAAACCCGGCGCGTGGTCGTCGCAGCGCCACTGGCACGGCGAGGAGGACGAACTTCTGGTCATGCTTTCGGGCGAGGCGGTGCTGGTCGAGGACCCCGGATCGGGGTCCGGGGCAGGCGGCGGCGAGACCGTGTTGCGCGCAGGCGACGTCGCGGCCTGGCCCAAGGGCGTGCGCATCGGGCATCACTTGTGCAACCGCAGCGAGGCCGACTGCAGCTTCGTGGCCATCAGCGCGGGGAACGACGACACGGATTTCGGCGAATACCCCGATATCGACATGAAGTTCGGCCCCGACGGCTACGCGCGCAAGGACGGCACGCCCTATCCGGCCAAGCGGTTACCTTAGGGCAGCGCGTCCATCTTGCCCGGCGCGAAAGCCGCGTCGAGCAAGTCCGCCATCCGGAGGCCCGCCTGCGTCACGCGGCGCTCGACCACCGGCACGGCGGCGACGATGTCGTCCTGCGTCAGCGCGGCGTGGTCGGGCAGCTCTTCGCCCAGAGGCGAGCGGTCGAAGGCGCCCGGATAGACGAAATCGCGCGCGAGCCGCCAGCTCTCGCGTCCCCAGTCCGCCGGCCCGCCACCCGCCAGTTCGGCGCGCTCGGCGGCGGAATAGCGGCGCACCAGCGGCGGATCGGCGGCGGTGATCGCGCGTTCGGCGAGCGCGGTGTCCCAGATCGAATGGAGGTTGCGCCCGGGCACGATGCCGTAGGCGGTGACCACGTCGTTGCCTCCGCGATCGTCGTCGTCGCCCGAGTGGAGCGGCATGTGGATGTCGCCGGTGAAGTGGATCATGAACGCCAGCGCCTCCAGCCGCACGTTCGCGGGCAGGCTCTCGTCCGACAACACGCGAAAATTGCGCTCGATCTGCGCCGAGACGCAGGCCCCGCCCGAGCAGTTCTTGCGCGCATCATAGTCTTCGCGCACCGGCTCGGTCTGGTAGTGCCAGGGGAAGGTGTAAGCCCAGCGCCAGTAGGTTCCGCGCAGGCAATCGGGCCAGGTCGCGGCGTCGGCGAGGTCGGCGATCGGGCAGTCGGGCGTGCCGAGCTCGCCGGAATGGGCGATCAGCCGGCGAATCGGGGCGCGCGATGAGGGCTCGACGTTGGCCCAGGCGATGTCCGCCGTGGTGCGATGGCCGAAATAGCCCCAGGCGCCGGCGGCCGTAGGCAGCGATGCCGCCAGCAGCAGCGCGGTGCCCGTGAGCACCCGCGCGATTACGTGCGCGGCGCGCTTTCGTATTGTTCGATGACCCATTGTTCGTCTTCCGCGCCCGCGATCCAGGCCTGCATCCATTCGTGTTCCCACATCGCCTCCATATAGGCGCGCGCGAAGCCCGGTACGCCGATGCCGTAAGTTATGAAGCGGCTGACCACCGGTGCGTAGAACACGTCGGCCGCGCCGAACGTGCCGAACAGGAACGGCCCGCCCTTGCCGAAGCGAGCCCGCGCCTCGGCCCAGAGCTGGAGCACGCGCACGATATCCTCGCGCGCGGCGTCGCTCAGCTTCACCCCGTCGAAGCGTTTGCGCACGTTCATCGGGCATTCGGCGCGCATCGCGAGGTACGAGCTGTGCATTTCGGCGACCATCGACAGCGCCAGGCCGCGTGCGGTGTCGTCCTTGGGCCAGAACCGGTCGCGCCCGATCTTGTCGGCGAGGTAGCCGAGGATCGCGAGGCTGTCCCAGATCACCGTCTCGCCGTCCCACAGCACGGGGACTTTGCCGGAAGGCATGATCTCGCCCGATTCGCGCTTGACCGCGGCCCAGTCGTCGCCCCCAATGTTGACCGTCAGCTCCTCGAACGAGAGGCCCGACTGCTTAACCGCGAGCCAGGCGCGCAGCGACCAGCTCGAATAGTTCTTGTTGCCGATAATCAGCTTCATGCGCGCCCACCTTGCTTGCCCGGCGGACCTAGGAGGTCGGAGAGAGCAAGTCGAGGGGAACGGGCTTGCTCCGCCTGCGCGAGGGGTTACGACACGGGCATGAGCCTGCGCCCCTTCCACCTCGCCTTCCCGGTCCACGATCTGGCCGCCGCGCGCGCGTTCTACGGTGGGACGATGGGGTGCGCCGAGGGGCGCAGCAGCGCCGACTGGGTCGACTTCGATTTCTTCGGGCACCAGATCGTCGCCCACCTCGCGCCCGGTCAGGCGGGCGACCGGGCCAACACCAAGGTCGACGGGCAGGGTGTCCCCGTCCCGCATTTCGGCGTGGTACTGGCGATGGACGACTGGCGCGCGCTGGCTGCGCGGCTGCGCGAGGCGGGCGTCGAGTTCGCGCTAGAGCCCACGGTGCGCTTCGCCGGCGAACCGGGCGAGCAGGCGACGATGTTCTTCCGCGATC
>CAMPIA010000058.1 GCA_946886175.1 uncultured Altererythrobacter sp. | reverse complement strand
GAACGGCGCCAGGATCAGCGCGAGAACTGGCGCGAGCGCAATCAGGATCGGCGTGAGAACTGGCGCGAGCGCCGCGACAACATCCAGGATCGCGACCAGCGCCGCGATGCGCGCGAAAACTGGCGCGAACGCAACGAGGACCGGCGCGAGCGGTGGGACGACCGCCGCGACAACTGGCGCGAACGCAACGAAAATCGGCGCGACCGGCTGGACGACCGCCGCGACCAGCGCCAATGGCGCGCGTGGAACCGCCGCTGGCGCGACAACGACCGTTACGACTGGCACCGCTATCGCGCGTCGAACCGGAACGTCTACAACATCGGCCGCTACTATGCGCCCCATCGGAACTACAGCTACAGCCGGATCAACATCGGCTTCAATCTCGGCAGCTCGTTCTACGGCAACCGCTACTGGATCAACGATCCGTGGCAGTATCGCCTGCCGCCGGCCGATGGCCCCTATCGCTGGATCCGCTACTACGACGACGTTCTGCTGGTGAACACCTACACCGGCGAAGTGGTCGACGTGATCTACGACTTCTTCTGGTAAGCGCCCCCTCCCAAGCTGCCGGGGCCTCTCAGCCCGGCAGCCCTTTGCGAGCCCCCGCCAGCGCGAGCCGGTGGGGGCTTTTGCGCGAGCTCAGGCCGGGGGCGGACCGAAGGGCAACATGCGGAACAGGTTCCCGTCGCGGTCGATCAGGGTGTGCTTGAGCGTGCCCAGGATATGAACCGCGGTGATCACCAGCAGCGTGATTCCCGCCGCCGCGTGCAGATCGAATATCGCGCCCGCGCCCTCGGGATCGCTGGCGACCGGCAGCGGCGGCAGTGCGAACACGCCGAACACGTCCACCCCGTTGCCGAACTTGGACATGGCGAGCCAGCCCGCCAGCGGCATGCCGATCAGCAGCAGGTAGAACAGCGTGTGGGTGATCTTCGCCAGCCACCGCTCCCATGTCGAGAGGTGCGCGGCGAGCGGCGGGTTCGGCCGCACGAAGCGCCAGCCGAGCCGGGCCAGCGCGAGCAGCATCAGGATCGCTCCGAGCGAGAAGTGGTTCGCCATGATCTCGCTCCCCGCTTCGTCGGTCGGGGCGTTCTCCGCCGCGACCGCGATGCGCCACTGGGCGATCACGCCGATCGCCAGCAGCCAGTGCAGCGCCATCGCCACTTTCGAATATCGATGTCCGGTCGCTTCATCCATCGCGCATCTCCCTCGAACTCGCCCCCCTTGAAGCACAACGAGGCGCTGGTAGGGAAGCGCGATATGAGCAAGACCGCCACGATCCCCGACAGAGACGCGCTCAAGCGCGTCGGCGCCTCGGTCCGCAAACGGCTCGAGAGCGATGCGCAAGCCTACAAGGTTCCGACCGACAAGGCCGAGATCTACGCCTTCGGCGAGTTCCTCGGTGCGGCCGAGTGCCAGCGGCTGATCCTGATGATCGACGCGGTCGCGACCCCGAGCGCGCTGTTCGATGCGGACTACTCGACCGGCTTCCGCACCTCCTATTCGGGCAATCTCGACCCGCGCGATCCGTTCGTGGCGAGCATTTCGCGCCGGATCGACGACCTGCTCGGGCTCAAGTCCGAAACCGGCGAGGCGATCCAGGGCCAGCGCTATATGCCCGGCCAGCAGTTCAAGCCGCACAACGACTGGTTCTACACGACCGAGGACTACTGGAAGTCCGAGCGCAAGCGCGGCGGGCAGCGCAGCTGGACCGCGATGGCTTTCCTCAACGAGGTCGAGGCCGGGGGCGAGACGCATTTCACCGAAGTCGGGATCAAGATTCCGCCCAAGCCGGGCGTGCTGCTGGCCTGGAACAACGCGCTGCCCGACGGGTCGCCCAACGACGACACGATCCACGCCGGCACCCCGGTCGAACGCGGGGTGAAATACGTCATCACCAAGTGGTACCGCACCCGCAAGTGGGGGTGAGTTTTCAGGCGCGCTCCAGCGCCTCGGCGATCAGCAGCCGCGTGTTGGCGATCCCGTAGAGCGCGATGAAGCTACCCATGCGCGGACCTTGCGAAGAGCCGAGCAGCGTCTCGTAGAGCGCCTTGAACCAGTCGCGCAGGCTTTCGAACTCGAATTCCTCCTGCTTGCCGATTTCGTAAACGATCGTCTGCAAGTCCTCCGCGCTCGTGTCGGCGGCTGCGGTCTCGAGCGCCTGGTCGAGCGAGCGCAGCGCGGCTGCCTCGTTTTCCGTCGGCGCACGCCGCTCCAGCGTCGGGGCGACGAAATCGCGGTTGTAGGCGAGCGCGGTGCCGACCAGCGCGTCCAGCTCGGGATGCTTCGCCGGATCGGGGTCGGCGATATAGTTGCCCAGGTACGACCAGACCTGCTCGCGCGTCGCATGGGCACCGAGCACGCCGACGAGGTTGAGCAGCAGCGCATATGTGACCGGCAGCCTGTCGCCCGCGCCTTCGCGCCCAGCATCGGTCGCACCCAGCAGATGCCACACCGGATTGCCCAGTTGCTTGTCGAGCTCCTGTTCGGCCAGCCGCTCGCGGAACTGCCAGTAGTCGTCGACCGCGCGCGGGATCACCCCGGCGTGCAACTGCTTGGCGCTCTTGGGATTGGGGAAGATGTAGAAGCCGAGACTCTCCTCGCTGCCGTAGGTGAGCCATTCCTCGATCGTCAAACCGTTGCCCTTCGACTTGGAGATCTTCTCGCCGTTCGCATCGAGGAACAGCTCGTAGATCAGGCCCTCGGGCTTCCTGCCGCCGAGCGCCTGCGCGATCTTGCCCGACTGCACGCCGCTGTCGGTCAGGTCCTTGCCGTACATCTCGTAGTCGACGCCGAGCGCGACCCAGCGCATCGCCCAGTCGACCTTCCATTGCAGCTTGGCCAGGCCGCCGAGCGCCGATTGCTCGACCACCGCGCCGTCCTCGTCGGTGAAGCGGATCGTGCCCGCCCCGGCGTCGACCACTTCGACCGGCACCTGCAACACCGCCCCTGTCGCCGGACTGATCGGCATAACCGGCGAGTAAGTCCGCCGCCGCTCCTCGCGCAGCGTCGGGAGCATGATGTCCAGGATCGCCTGGTTTTTCGCCAGGACATTGCGCAGCGCATCGTCGAAGGCGCCCGAATTGTAACGCTCGCTCGACGATACGAACTCGTAGTCGAACCCGAAACGATCGAGGAATTCGCGCAGCCTGGCGTTGTTGTGGTGCGCGAAGCTGTCGAACCCGGCCTCGAACGGGTCGGGCACACGCGTCAGCGGCTTGCCGAGGTGTTGCCCCAGCATCTCGCGGCCCGGCACATTGTCCGGCACCTTGCGCAGCCCGTCCATGTCGTCGCTGAACGCGACCAGACGCGTCCGGCCGTCTTCGGGCCTGGCTCCGATCAAGGCCTCGTAGGCGCGGCGGACCAGCGTGGTGCGCAGCACTTCCTGGAAAGTGCCGATATGCGGCAGGCCCGAGGGGCCGTACCCCGTCTCGAACAGCACCGGTTCGCCGCCGGGCTTTCCCTCGGGATAGCGCTTGAGCAGCTTCTGCGCCTCCTGGAACGGCCAGGCCTTGGACACGCGGGCGGCTTCGATCAGGGCGTCGGTCATGATCGAGGCTCTCGCGCAAGGCGCGCGATGTTGCAAGTGCGAACGGAGCGCACGCGAAAAGGGGCGCTCCGGTTCGGAGCGCCCCTTCCCTGCGACCCTTGCGGGTGACTGCGGCTCAGGCGAAGGACGTCCGGCGCCCGGCCAGCGCCGGCCAGTTGCGGGTGTACTGGCTGAGGTCGAAACGCGGCTTCGCGTTCTCGAACGTGCGGCCGAGCGACTGGAGGATCAGCCGGGCGCGCCTGGCGCGGGCCTTGCCCGAGCGGAACGGATTGGCGCGATCGGGCTCGGCGGCGACCATGGCCTTGAGCAGGGCATCGCGTTCCTCGAACGTTTCGGGCATCTCCGCCGGTAGCGAAACCGCTGCGCCCGCGTTCGGCAGTCCCTTGTAGCCGTCCATCGGATGGCGGCGCGCGGGCGCCGGCGCAGTGGTGGCCACCGGGATCGGTTCGCTGGCGAAGGCCAGCGACGGCGCTGCGGCCTGCGGCACCGGAGCAGCGGCCGGTGCGGGCTCGCGGGCAGCCGGGGCCGCTACGGGCATCGCCTCGGGCTCGACCGCCGGATCGTCGATATAAGCGACGTCCTCGTGCGTCTCGACCGCATCGACGCGGCGCGAGCGGCGGCGGAACCACGCCATCGCGAAGATGATCGCCCCGAGCGGGATCAGGCCCGCCAGCGCCAACGCGATGATCGCAACCCAGTCGGGCCCGGCGGCAGGGGGGGACTCGACGGCAAACGCCTCCGTCGCAGGCTGGGCTACCGGCAACGGCGCAACGGCCTCATCGGCAAGCAGCGCGCCGTCGTCGGCCGAACTGACCGGAGTGTCGGGAGCACCGGTCATGGACGCGGTAGCCGGAGCCGCCTCGTTGGCGCTCGCCGGAGCGGCGCGTTCACGGGTAGCGCGCGCCTCGGCGGGTGCTGGAGCCGACGACGACCGCTCGTTCATCACGGGCTCGGGCTCGGCGGTCTCAGTCACCGGAGCGGGCGGAACGTCGAGAACGATCGTCGGCTGCTGGGCCGGCTGCGTCGTGCGCGGCACCACCATCGGTGCGGTGGTGGTCGGAGCTTGCGCAGGCGCGGTGGTCGGCGGTGCGATCGGCGATTGCAGCACGATCGGATCGGACGCCGACGGCGACTGCGATGGCGCCGGGGCCGTTTGGGCCACGACGGGGGTGATGCCAAGCGCGAGGATCGCGGCAATCGCGATGGGAGCGCTGCGGAGGTGATGTTGTGTCTGTCGCATAGTGCAGATCAACGCGGCACATTTTCGCCATGTTCCGGACCGATTGTGTTCGGGAATTCTCCAATGCCTTGATTTCAAACGATTCAGTCATTCGGTTTCACGGCCGAACGCGGCCTTCTTGCGGCCAGCCGTTGACGAAATTCGGGCTTCGCAGCGGCGATGTTTACATTTCGTTCTCGGCGCGCCATCGTTCGAGGATGGCCGAACCGGTGCCCCTTCCCGCCCTTCACGCCAGCCACGCAGGCACCTGGCTGCGCGACGCCAACGGGGCGACGCGCGCGAGTTCGCGTGGCGAGGCGATCATGGCGGCGGCGGACACGCCGCTGCTCCTGCTCAATGCGCCGCTCGTCGCCACCCGGCTCGGCTATCCCGACCTTTCGGGGCTCGACCTGCTCGAACTGTTCGCATTCGTGCACCCCGCTCGCTTTTGCGTTCCCACTCCCAAGGGTCTCGCCCACGCACTCGGCCTCGACGAGCCGGCGAGCGACGACGCGGTTCCGGCGCTGCTCCAGCGCGCGGCAGGCGCCCTGTTCGACATCTGCGCGCGCGACGATTGGCCCGAGCGCGAGGGCGCCTGGTCCGCGCTGCAATCGCTGATGCGGCTGCGCTGGCCGTGGGCGCAAGTGCTCGCCCCGCATATCGCGCGGCCCGAAAGGGCCGAGAAGTGGCTGTTCTCGCGCCTGCCCGAGTGGGAGGAAGCGCCCGACCGCCCTCCCCCCGGCCAGGTGCTGATCGAGGAGCCCGAGATCGAGGCGCAGCTTGCGCATCTGACCGGCACGGGCTCCGAACGGCGCGAGGGGCAGCGGCTCTACGCGCGCGATGTCGGCAAGGTGTTCGCCCCGAGAGCGAACCGCGGCGCGCCGCATGTCCTGCTCGCGCAGGCGGGCACGGGCATCGGCAAGACGCTCGGCTATCTCGCCCCGGCCTCGCTCTGGGCCTCGGCCGCGCAAGGCACAGTCTGGGTTTCGACTTACACCAAGAACCTCCAGCGTCAGCTCCGCGGCGAAAGCCGCCGCGCCTGGCCCGAGCGGCGCGCCGACGGCTCGCAGCCGGTGGTGGTGCGCAAGGGGCGCGAGAACTACCTGTGCCTGCTCAACCTCGAGGATGCCTTGCAGGGCGGCTTCGGCGGGCGCGCGGCGGTGCTCGCGCATCTCGTCGCACGTTGGGCCGGCTACAGCCGCGACGGGGACATGATCGGCGGCGACCTGCCCGGCTGGCTCGGCACGCTGTTCCGCAAGCGCGGGGTCGCGGCGCTGACCGACCAGCGCGGCGAATGCGTCTATGCCGGGTGCCCGCATTATCGCAAATGCTTCATCGAGCGCGCCGCGCGCGCCTCGGCGCAGGCCGATCTCGTGATCGCCAACCATGCACTTGTCATGATCAACGCCGCTCGGGGGCGAGACCACGCCCAGCGCCCGACCCGGATCGTGTTCGACGAGGGGCATCACGTATTCGACGCCGCCGACAGCACCTTCGCCGCCGCGCTCACCGGGCAGGAGGCGATCGAGCTGCGGCGCTGGATCGTGGGGCCCGAGCGCAAAAACCGCGGCCGCCGCCGGGGCCGCGCCGCGCGGCTCGCCGATGTCGCGAGTTACGACGAGGCTGGCGGCGAAGCGATCGAGGCTGCGCTCGAGGCGGCGCAGGCGCTGCCATCCGACGGCTGGCTCCAGCGCCTGCACGACGAGGAGCCCTACGGCCCGATCGAGGCGCTGCTCGCCGCCGTGCGCGGCTGCGTCTATGCGCGCGACGAGAGCGGCGGGCAGGAGGCGGGCTACGGCATCGAGACCGAGGCGGCGAGCCTGCCGGGCGTCGTAATCGAGGCGGCAGGCCGCGCGCAGGAGGCGCTGGCCCAGATCCGCCGCCCGCTCGCCAAGCTGGCGGTGCGGCTCGAAGCGCTGGTCGAAGACGCCCCCGACTGGCTTGAGGGTCAAGGCCGCGCGCGGATCGAGGGCGCGCGTCACTCGCTCGCCTGGCGCGTGGACCTGTTGCAGGCATGGGAAGCGCTGCTCGAACGGCTCGGCGGGCCGGCCGATCCGGAGTTCGTCGACTGGCTCGCGGTCGATCGCAGCCCAAGTGATCATGGGGCACGCGAGTTCGATATCGGCATCCACCGCCGCTGGCTCGACCCGATGAAGCCCTTCGCGCGGGTCGTGCTCGAACCGGCGCACGGGGTGATGCTGACCAGCGCCACGCTGTGCGACCGGAGCGCGCAGGGCGCGGATTGGGACGGCGCGGTCGAGCGCTCGGGCGCGCGCCATATCGAGGTCGAGCCACATCGCGCCAGCGCCGACAGCCCGTTCGACTACGCCGCGCGCGCCGAGGTGCTGATCGTCACCGATGTGAAGCGCGGCGACCTGGCCGCGCTCGCGGGCGCCTACGCGCGGCTGATCGAGGCGGCGGGCGGCGGAGTGCTCGGCCTCTTCACCGCGGTCCGGCGGCTGCGCGCGGTCCACGGCCGCATCGCCGATCGGCTCGCGCGCGCCGGGCTGCCG
>CAMPIA010000057.1 GCA_946886175.1 uncultured Altererythrobacter sp. | reverse complement strand
ACTGTCTTCGGGAGGCAGGGGCCGGAGGTTCGAATCCTCTCTCCCCGACCAATTTCTTGTTTCCAACGATTAGCCGCAGAATTCCGCCGTTTTCCTAACCTTCAGGAAATCGGTCGGAAGTTTTGCGCAGGCCGCGGCGGCGTCCATCGGGCGCGCCGTCTGACGACAGACAGCTGCGCGATCCGTGACTTGCCGCGAGAGGCGATTAGCCGCCCTGGATATTCTCCAGTTCCTCGCCGAGGGCGAGCCATTGCGTCTCGGCCTCCGCGAGTTCGTTCGACAGCCGGGCTCTGTGGGTTAGCAGCTCGTCGAGCGGTCGCCTCGCGCGCCCGTTCGTGTCGCTTGCGGGCTCGCTCACCAGTGCGTCGATCTCGCTGCGATCGGCCTGCAACCTGGCCATCGTCTTCTCGATGCTGGCCACCTTGTCTCTGAGAGACTTTGCCTTGGCGGGGGTTTTGGCGGATTTGTCGCGGTCCGACTTGGCATGCCGGGCGCTGCCTTCCTTCTTCGGCTGGTTCCGGCCCAGCACGAAGTCGATGTAATCGTCCATGCTGCCGTCGTAGCCTCGCGCGGTGCCGCTATCGACCAGGATCAGGCGGTCTGCGGTCAGCTCGATCATGTGGCGGTCGTGGCTGATCAGGATGACGGCCCCGCGATAGTCGTTCAACGCCTGGATCAGCGCTTCGCGCGCATCGACGTCGAGATGGTTGGTCGGCTCGTCCAGGATCAGCAGGTGGGGCGCGTCGCGCGTGATCAGCGCCAGCGCCAGCCGCGCGCGTTCCCCGCCCGAGAGCTTCTCCACCTTCTGCGTCGCGCGATTGCCGGAAAAGCCGAACCGCCCCAGTTGCGCGCGCACCGCGCCGGGCGACTGCCCGTCCATCGTGCGCGTCATCAACCCCAGCGGGGTATCGTCGCTGGCCAGCTCCTCCACCTGATACTGGGTGAAATAGCCGACTTTCAGCTTGCCCGGCGCACGCACGCCGCCCTCCATCGGGTCGAGCTGCGCGGCGAGCAGGCGTGCCAGCGTCGTCTTGCCGTTGCCGTTGCGGCCCAGCAGCGCGACCCGGTCGTCCGCGTCGATCCGCAAATTCAGCTGCTTCAAGACCGGCACTCCGCTGTCGTAGCCGACGGCGGCCGATTCCATGACGATCATGGGCGAGCGCAATTCGGACGGGTCCGGAAAGTCGAAGCTGAGCGAGGGATCTTCCATCAGCGCGGCGATCGGCTGCATCCGGGCCAGCATTTTCGCGCGCGACTGGGCCTGTTTCGCGGTCGACGCGCGCGCGCTGTTGCGGGCGATGTAATCTTCCAGCCGCGCGCGCTGGGCGTCCTGGCTGGCCTGGGCCGAAGCCAGCTGCGCGGCACGCTCCGCCCGCTGGCGTTCGAAACTGTCGTAGCCGCCGCTATAGAGCGTCAGCTGCCCGCCCTGCAGATGCAGGATATGATCGACCACCTTGTTGAGCAGGTCGCGCTCGTGGCTGATGACCAGCAGCGTCGCCGGGTAGCTCTTCAGGAAGTTTTCGAGCCATAGCGTCGCCTCGAGGTCGAGGTGGTTGGAGGGCTCGTCCAGCAGCAGCACATCGGGTTCGGAGAACAGCAGCGCACCGAGCGCGACCCGCATCTTCCATCCGCCCGAGAAACTGTCGATCGGGCGGCGCTGCATCTCTTCGTCGAAGCCGAGCCCGCTCAGGATGCGAGCCGCGCGCGACGGCGCGCTGTAGGCATCGATCGCGATCAGGCGCTCGTACACGTCGCCGAGCCGATCGGGGTCGGTGCAGGTTTCGGATTCTTCCATCAGCCGCGTGCGCTCGACATCGGCCGCCAGAACCAGTTCTTCGGGGGTAGCCGAGCCGCTGGGCGTCTCTTGCGCGATATAGCCGAGGCGGCACCGCGACGGCTTGCCGATACCACCTTCATCGGGTTCCAGTTCGCCGATGATCGCCTTCATCAAGGTGGACTTGCCGGCGCCGTTGCGGCCGATCAGGCCCACGCGAGCACCGTGCGGAATGGCCGCGCTGGCGCGTTCGAGAATGGGCCGGCCGCCAAGCCGGACAGTAAGACCGTCGATCGTGAGCATGGCAGCGCCCATAGCAGCGCTTCGGACGGAGCCAAACGATTCCCTCGCCGCGAGCGAGCCACCGTCCGTCGAGCCAGTCCGGCGGACTCGGAGCATCCCCCTAACCCCTGCCTCTCTACTCAGAGGTCAAGGCCACGGAGCAGCGGCGTCAACGGCGTGGCTTCCAACCTGCCGATCGAGGGCGCCTGCAACTCGCCCGAGCTAGCCCCCGCGCAGCAGATGCACGCCCCAGTCGCGCTCGAACAGATAGAGCAGGATACGCGCCGCCGCGCCGCGCTCGCCTTCCAGTCCGCCGTCCCGCTCCATCAGGATCCGCGCGTCGTCGTGCGCCATCGCAAGCAGGCGCTGGATCTGCTCGAGGTCGGCGACGCGGAACGGGGTGTCGCCCGACTGGCGCGTGCCGAGCAGCTCGCCGCCGCCGCGCAACCGCAAGTCCTCCTCCGCCAGCCGAAAGCCGTCCTGCGTCTCGCGCATCAGGGCCAGCCGCTCGCGGCCGGTTTCGGACAGCGCTTCGCCGCGCAGCAGCAGGCAGGTGGATTTCTCGTGCCCACGCCCGACCCGGCCGCGCAACTGGTGGAGCTGGGCGAGCCCGAAGCGCTCGGCCTGCTCGATCACCATCAGCGTGGCGGCGGGCACGTCCACCCCGACCTCGATCACCGTCGTCGCAACCAGCAACTTCGCCTCGCCGCGTGCGAAGCGCTCCATCGCCGCATCCTTGAGCTCGGGCTTGAGCTGCCCGTGAACGAGCACCACCTCCTCGCCGAAGCGCTCGTGCAACGCCGCGTAGCGCGCCTCGGCGGCGGCGATGTCTTCGCTCTCGTGCTCGCGCACCATCGGGCAGACCCAATAAGCCTGCTGTCCGTTGCCGATGTGCCGCCCGACCGCGTCCGCCACGTCGGCGAGCCGCTCCTGCGCGACCACCCGGGTGTCGATCGCCTGACGGCCCGGCGGCATCTCGTCGAGCCGGCTGACGTCCATCTCGCCGTGCTGCGCCAGCGTGAGCGAACGCGGGATCGGGGTCGCGGTCATCGCCAGCGTGTGCGGCGAACGGCGTCCCTTGGCGGCAAGCTGGAGCCGCTGCGTCACACCGAAGCGATGCTGCTCGTCGATCACCACCAGCGCGAGATCGCGATAGGCGACGCTGTCCTGAAAAAGTGCGTGGGTGCCGATCACGATGTCGATGCTGCCGTCGAGCAACCCCATCAGGATCGATTCGCGCGCCTTGCCCTTGTCGCGCCCGGTGAGCAGCGCGATCTCCGCGCCGGCCGGCCGCGCCAGCGTGCGCAGCGTCTCGAAGTGTTGCCGCGCGAGAATTTCGGTCGGGGCGAGCAGTGCGGCCTGCTTGCCCGCCTCCACCGCGATCAGCATGGCCTCGAGCGCGACCACGGTCTTGCCCGCGCCGACATCGCCCTGGAGCAAGCGCAGCATCGGCGATTCCTGGGCCAGATCGCCTTCGATCTCGCCGATCGAGCGCTTCTGAGCGCCGGTGAGCGGGAAAGGCAGCGTCAGCTTCGCACGCAAGCGTCCGTCGCCGCACAGCTGCTGGCCTTTGCGGCGGCGGTTGTCGGCGCGAACGAGCATCAGCGCGAGGCCGTTCGCGAGCAGCTCGTCATAGGCGAGCCGGTCGCGCGCCGCGGCATGCTCGCCCTTGTGCGCCAGCTTGAGCGCATCGGCCCAGGCGGGCCATTTCTGCCGCTCGAACTGCCCCGGCTCGATCCATTCGGGAAGCTCGGGCACCCGCGCGAGCGACTGTTCGGCCAGCGCGGCGACCTTGGGCTGGGTCAACCCTTCGGACAGCGCATAGACCGGCTCGCACAATTGACCGAGCGCGTTGCCGCCCTCTTCGGAAACGTGATCGGGATGGACGATCTGGAGCATGTCGCCGTAGCGGTCGAGCCGCCCCGCGACCCAGCGCTTCTCGCCCACCGGCAATTGCTTCTTCGCGGTGTACGAGGCGCGGCCGAAATAGGTCAGCGCGCAAACGTTGCCGAGCGCATCCTCGGCCAGCACGCGATAGGGGCCGCGGCCGCTGCGCGGCGCGCGATGCTCGGTCGGGGTAAGCGCGATCACGATCTGCTCGCCCTCGCTCGCCGCATCGAGATTCTCGACCGGTCGCCGGGTCACGAAGCGCTCGGGCAGATGGTAGGCGAGATCCTTGATCCGTGTCAGCCCCAGCTTGTCGAGCGGCTTTTGCAGCTTTGGCCCCACCCCGTCGAGCGTCGCGGTTTCGGCGAACAGCGGATTGAGGATGTCGGGGCGCATGCGGCCTCTTATCCTACCGAAATCGAAACCGTCACCCCCGCGCGGGGCAGGGATGACGAAGACGGGGAAAATGGCTAAGGGCCCCTCCATGCCCGACACCCTCGAACTCTCTGGCCGCCTTTCCCGCGCCCGCTTCCGCGCCTGGCACCGCGGCACGCGCGAGGCGGACTACATGATCGGCGGCTTCTTCGACCGCTATCACGAACGCTGGGGGGAGGCAGACCTGGCGTGGTTCGAGGCGCTGCTCGAGGAAGACGACGTGGACGTCATGGCCTGGGCGCTGAAGGCGCAAGCCGTGCCGGAAGCCCTCGCCGGCCCGCAAATGACGCTGATGCAGAAGCTGGACTACGTCGAGATCTGACACCGGGTGGGAATTTCCCGCCAAGTCTCTATGTGAAACGCCACACGCACCCCGTCCGATTCCCTCGGGCGGGTTTTCGCGCGTGCCCGGAACCCGGCGCGCGGCTTCGATTTTGGAAACGACATGGCCGACATCCAACGCATCCTGAAGGCGCAGCAGCCGCTCACCCTCGCCTCCGTCGCGCGCGGGGCGCAGCCGCTGGTACTGGCCGATCTCGCACGCGCGGCGAAGGGTCGGGCAGTGTTCGTCGCCGCAGACGACGCGGCGATGCATTCGGTCGCGGAAACGGCGCACTATTTCGCGCCCGAGCTGGAGGTTCTCGAATATCCGGCCTGGGACTGCCTGCCCTACGACCGGGCGAGTCCCGCGCTTTCGGTCAGCGCGCGACGCCTCGCGGCGCTCCACCGGTTGCAGGCCGGCAAGCCCGGCGCGCAACTGCTGGTCACGACGGTCAACGCCGTGCTCCAGCGGGCGCTCACCCCGTTCCGCGTCCGCGAGAGCGTGCGCGAGTTCCGGCCCGGCGTGGAGATCGGACGCGAGAGCCTGGCGGCGCTGCTCCAGCGGCAGGGCTACAGCCGCACCGACACCGTGGTCGACAAGGGCGAGTACGCGGTGCGCGGTTCGATCGTCGATGTGTTTCCCTCGGGGCTGGAGGAGGGGCTGCGGCTCGACTTCTTCGGCGACGAACTCGAAAGCCTGCGCAGCTTCGACCCCTCGACCCAGATGAGCACCGGCGTGCTCGCCTCGCATCTGCTGCTGCCCGCGAGCGAGGCGCTGCTCGACGAGGAGAGCATCAAGCGCTTCCGCACCCGCTACCGCGAGTTGTTCGGCGCCCACGCCACGCAGGATCCGCTCTACGAGGCGGTCAGCGAAGGGCGGCGCCTCGCGGGCATGGAGCATTGGCTGCCGCTGTTCGAGGAGCGGATGGCAACGCTGTTCGATCATCTGGGCGGCGAGGATCTGATGGTAATCGATTCGGCCGCGCTCCAGGCGGCGGAGGAGCGGCTCGGCGACATCGGGGACTACCACGATCAGCGCACCACCACCGGCGGGCAGGCGAAGGGCAGCTATCGCCCGCTCGCGCCCGATGCGCTCTATCTTGCCGAGCCCGAGTTCGAGCAGGCGCTCGAGGGGGCGCCGGTGCACCGCACGACGATCTTCGCCGAGCCCGAAAGCGATCGCGTGATCGACTTCGGGTTCTCCTCGGCGCGCGACTTCGCGCCCGAGCGCGCGCGCGGCGACAACATCTACGAGGCGGCGGCGAGCCATCTCGGTGCGCTCCGCAAGGCCGGGAAGAAAGCGATCTTCGCCGCCTATTCGACCGGCAGCCGCGCCCGCATCGCCTCGATCCTGTCCGAAGCCGGGGCCACGACGCAACTCGCCGACAACTGGCAGGAAGCGCTCGGAGCGGCAACGAAGGGAAAGGCCGTCGCGCTCGTCCTGCCGCTGGAAACCGGCTTCGCGAGCGACGATCTCGAGCTTCTGACCGAGCAGGACGTGCTCGGCGACCGGCTGGTGCGGCGCAGGAAGAAGCGCAAGGATTCGGACGCTTTCCTGGCCGAGCTTTCGGCGCTCAACCGCGGCGATCTGGTGGTCCATGTCGAGCATGGGATCGGCAAGTATCTCGGGCTCGAGCCGATCGCGGTCGGGAAGAGCCAGCACGACTGCGTGATGCTCGAGTACAAGGGGGGCGACAAGCTCTACATCCCGGTCGAGAACATCGACGTGCTCAGCCGCTACGGCAGCAGCGAGGAGGCGGTCATGCTCGACCGGCTCGGCGGCGAAGCGTGGCAGAAGCGCCGCGCGCGGCTGAAGGAGCGCATTCGCGAGATCGCCGGCGAGCTGATGCAGGTCGCCGCGCGGCGCGCGCTCAGGAAAGCGCCGGTGCTCGAAGCGGAAGAGGCGAGCTACAACCAGTTCGCCGAGCGCTTCCCGTGGCAGGAGACCGACGATCAGGACCGGGCGATCGAGGACGTGCTGGGCGATCTGTCCGGGGGCAAGCCGATGGACAGGCTTGTCTGCGGCGATGTCGGCTTCGGCAAGACCGAGGTCGCCCTGCGCGCCGCGTTCGTCGCGGCCATGGCCGGGCAGCAGGTCGCGGTGGTCGCCCCGACGACCTTGCTCGCGCGCCAGCATTACACCAATTTCGTCGCGCGCTTCGCCGGCTTTCCGCTGCGCATCGGGCGGCTCTCCCGCCTCGTTGCCGCGAAGGAGACGGCCGAAACGCGCGAGGGGCTGGCCTCGGGCCAGGTCGACGTGGTGATCGGCACCCATGCGATCCTCTCGAAAACCACCAGGTTCCGCAACCTGGGCCTCGTGATCGTGGACGAGGAACAGCGCTTCGGCGTCACCCACAAGGAAAAGCTCAAGCAACTGCGCGCCGACGTCCACGTGCTCACCCTCACCGCGACGCCGATCCCGCGCACCTTGCAGATGGCGATGAGCGGACTGCGCGAGCTATCGACCATCCAGACCCCGCCGGTCGACCGCCTCGCGGTGAGAACCTACGTGATGGAATGGGACGACATGGTGATGCGCGAAGCGCTGCTGCGCGAGCATCATCGCGGCGGGCAGAGCTTCATCGTCGTCCCGCGCATTTCCGACATGGAGGCGGTCTCCGACTGGCTTCACGAGCACGTGCCCGAGGTGA
>CAMPIA010000056.1 GCA_946886175.1 uncultured Altererythrobacter sp. | reverse complement strand
GGTGCCGGCGTCGCCCAGCTTTAGGCCGAGCCCCTTGCTCGAGGCGTTCTGTACGTCCACCTCGTCCGCACGGGCGTCGGGGCGCGCGGCGGCGAGGTCGAGCCCGGCGGTGCGCGCGGCCTTCTCGATACTCGCCGGATCGGGCGGACCGAGTGCGAACATGGCATCGTGGAACTGGGCGAACTTGCCCTGCCTGGCGGCCGCGAGCGCCATGCGCGCGGCGGCCTCGCTGCCGCGGAAGATCGGCCATTCGCGGATCACCACGCGCAAGTCGGGGTTGTCGGCGATGAGCTTGTCGACGTCGGGCTTGCTCATCCGGCAATAGGTGCAGCCGTAATCGGTGAACTCGACCAGCGTGATATCGCCCTCGGGATTGCCGAGCACCGCGCCGGGGAAGGGGATCGCAACCTCGTCGGCGACCGCCGCCAGCCGTTCCTCGGCCTGCTGCGCCTGGTAGCGGTCGGCCATTTCGGCGAGCAGCTCGGGGTGCTCGAGCAGATAGCCGCGGGTCTGCCGGTCGCCCAGCCCGCTCAACGACCACAGCGCCGCGCCGGCGAAGCCGAACAGCAGCGCGACCAGCGCGACGAGACCAAAACTGCGTGTGCTCATGGCGGGAGCGCTACCGGCGCTCCTGCTCGCGTTCAAGCGCGGCGCGCGCCTGCATCGCGATGTCCTGCGCGCGGAGCCAGTCCGGCGTGCCTTCGGGAAGGCCCGCCTCGGCCGCCTGCGCGCTGCGGATCGCCTGCGCGTACTGGCGGCTCATCACTTGCTGCTCGGCGCTGGCGAGGCGCGCACGCGGCATGTCGCCCTGCGCCGCATGGACCATGCCGAGCTGATACCAGGCGAAGGGATTGAGCCGGTCGCGCGAGACCGCCGCGCGCAGCACGCGTTCGGCCTCCGCATAGTGTTCGTGGTTCTCGGTCGCGATCAGCGCGTGGCCGAACATCGACGCGATCAGCGGCTGGTTCCCGGTGAGCTCGGTCGCCTTGCGCAGCGGCGTCAGCGCCGCTTCGGGCTGGCCCGATTCGAGCAGCACCTGGCCCTTCAGCTCGAGGAAATAAGGGTCGTTGGGCTTCGCCGCGAGCAGCGCTTCGGTTTCGGCCAGCGCCTTTTCGATCTGCGCGTCCTTGTGCCAGGCATAGGCCCGCGCGTAGCGGGCGGGGAGCCCCGTCATCGTCTCGGGGAACGCCTGCAGCGTGCGCTCGGGCTCCTTCTGGAAGCCGAACAGCTTGGCTTTCACCCGTTCGAAGCGCGCCTGCAGCCCGGGATCGCCGGGCGCGTCCCACGCCGGATCGCTCTGGTACTCCGAGCGCAGGCGCGCGATGCGGTCGCCCGAGAGCGGATGGGTGCGGACGAAGGCGTCCTCGTCGTCCTGGCTGTAGCCGTAGCGGAATTCCTGATTCTGCAGCCTGCCGAAGAAGTCCAGCGAGCCGCGACCCGAAATGCCGGCCTCCGACAGATATTTCACCCCGGCGGCGTCGGCCGAGGATTCCTGCACCCGGCTGAACGCGAGATACTTGCCGAGCGCCGCGCGCTGCCCCGCCATGATCATGCCCATCCCGGCGTCGCCCGCGCCCGCGAGCGCAACGCCCAGGCCGAGCAGCATCGAGAGGAGCGAGATGCTGGTCGCCGCGCCCGCGCCTTCGGAATGGCGGATCACGTGCCCGCCGGTGATATGGCCGAGCTCGTGCGCGATCACGCCCTGAACCTCGTTCGCGGTCTCGGCGGCGTCGATCAGCCCGGTGTGGATATAGACCGCCTGGCCGCCGGCGACGAAGGCGTTGATCGAGCTGTCGTCGATCAGCACGATGTCGACGTTGCCCGGCTGGAGACCGGCGGCCTCCACCAGCGGCGCGGCCATATCGTCGAGCAGCGCCTCGGTCTCCGCGTCGCGGAGGATCGACTGCGCCGCCACCGGCTGCACGACCAGCGAAAGCGCCGCGACCAGCGCAAGAAATCGGGCGACGAACTGCATGCCCGCCATGCTAGCGACTATCGGGCTGAACCGCCAATGAAGATCGGGGCGCGGCGGCCTGCGCGGCCTCGCGCGCGGCGAGGAAATCGAGCACCGCGCGCTTGACCCGCGCGTCGCGGTCGAACGGCCGCGCGAGCGCCATCAGGATTTCCTTGTGGTCCATGCCTTCGAAGACCACCGGCTCGCTCGGCTCGCCCGCCGCGGTCAGCGCGCGGGCGAGCGCGAACGAATTGCGCGGCCGCACGATCGTGTCCTCGTCGCCGGTAGCGAGCAGCAGCGGGGGCGCATCGGCGCGCGCAAACGCGATCGGCTGGGTGATCGTCGGCGCAGCGACGTGGCCGAAGGTGTTGCGGCTCGAATCCTTGTCGAACGGGTAGAAGTCGTAGGGCCCCGCAAGACCGATAGCGCCTTTGATCGTGTCGCGCGGCAACCCCTCGCCCGCCAGCCATTGCGGGTCGAGCGCGAGCATGATCGCGTTGTAGGCGCCGGCCGAGTGGCCCATCAGGTAGATGCGCGACGGATCGCCGCCCAGCTCGGCGGCATGGTCGCGCACCCAGCGAAGCGCGGCGGCGCTGTCCTCCAGCATGGCGGGATAGCGCCCCGCTTCATTCAGTCGGTAGCCGGCGTTGACCACCACGAACCCTTCGGGCGCGAAGTTGCGTGCGACGAACGCGTAGTCCTCGGGCCGGCCCGAATGCCATCCGCCACCGTGGAAGAACACCAGCACCGGCAGCGACGCGGCCGCGCCCGATCCGGCCGGGCGATAGGCGAGCAGGCGCTGTTGCGGATGATCGCCATACGCGACCGGCCCCGCCGCCAGCTCGGCGTCGCCCGCGGTGAACGCACTGTCGATCCGGTCGAGCAGCGCCACCGCGTCGCGGCTCGTCGCCCAGTACCAGGTCGCGACCAGCGCGGCCGCGAGCAGCGCGACGACGATCAGCGTCCAGCCCATGATTCCCGGCCTCCGTCGCGTGCGCGCCATGCGTTCCTCTCCCCCTGCCGGTCAGGCCGCTTCGTGCGCCGCCTCGACCGTTTCGACGATCTTCGCGGCGTCGCCGTGCGCCCTGAGGCCCGCGACGCGCAGGAAGTCCTGCCCGGTCTGGTAGCTCTCCCCGAGCCACAAGGGAACGCCCGCCGCCTCGATCGCCGCCTTGCCCGCCAGTTCCTCGGGCGAGAGCGGCGTGCCCGCCGCGGTGCGGATGAAGACCGCCGCGACCTGGCCCAGGTTGTGCGTCACCACCTCGGCATAGGCGGGCAGGTCGCCCTGGGTGTCGTCGCCGATGAGCGCGAAGCGAATTTCGGGATACATCGCCAGCAGCGCGTCGATCGCCGCGCGCTTGTGTTCGCCGTGGCTCGCGCTGCCGAGCGTCGCGCGATCGAAGCCCCAGTCGCGCAGCAGCAGCGGACCGAGCGGCAGGTTGCGGGCGCGCAGGAACGCGACGAGGTAGGAAAACAGGTTCCACGGGCTCGAGGAGACGTAGAAGAACGGCCTGTGCGTCGCCGGAACCGCGCCGCCGGCGCCGTCCTGCCCGGGCAGCACCGCGCCGCCGCCGAGCGCGCCGTAGAAGGCGTCGGCGCCGGGCGCGGCGATGCGCTCGTCGGGCAATTCGGCGAGCACGCGGCGCCAGTTGCGCACGAGCTGGCGGAAGCCGCCCGCGATGCCGGTCTCGACGATCGTGTCGTCGATGTCGGAAGCAACCGCGAGCGTGGTCTGCGCGCCCGGCACGAGCACATGGCCCTCGATGCTTTGCGGCCCGTCGCGGTTGAGCCAGTGGAGGCAGACGATCTCCCACGCGGGGTGGGCGGGGAGCGGCCAGTCGTCGCCGAGCTCGATCTCGAAGCGGACGAAGCCCTCGCCGTCGGTCTTGCCCGGATACGTGGTGCGCCGGCCCTCGGGCGATTTCAGTTCGAGGGTGACATCGAATTCCGCCACTTCGCGCGAGGCGAACTGCGCGAGCATCGTGCGCATCGCCTGGAGCCGCCCGCCGTCCTCCCAGCCGGGCTTGCCCGATCGCAGGGCCCGTGCGGCGACGACCAGACGCTCGCGGCTACGATGGCCGAAATAGGGCTGGATGCGAACCGGCTGACCGGTGAAGAGCGCCATCCGCGGCAAGCTAACGATGTCGTGGAGCCAGCGATAGCCGGTGTGGACAACCGGTTAGCGCAGCCTGCTAGGCGACGAGCTTGCGTGCGGCGCGCTCGACCAGCGCGGCATCGTCGGAGACTTCGCCGAGCATGACGACCTCGCCCGATTCGAGCCGGCGGATGACCACCAGGCCGAACTCCTCGCCCTGCGGCTCGAGCTCTTCGAACCCGAGCGGCGCGATCGCGCGCAGCTTGCGCGCCAGCGCTTCGCGCGGGGTCTCCGCCTCGGCCTTGCCGCCTTCCGCGCGGCGCAGCTCACGCTCGGCCTTGACCACGCCCTTGAGCCCGCCCTCGGCCCGGACGAGAAAATCGGCGAGCGTGCCGCGTTCGATCCCGATCCGGTGGGCGTGGCCGAGCACGGCGGCGTATTCGGTGAGCCGCGTCTTGTCGTAATCGGCGCCGAACACGAGCTTGACCACCGGGGTCATCGGCGCGCGGTCCTGTACGGTGAGGCCGTTTTCGGCGACGAGTTCCTCGAACTCGTGCGGCGATTCCTGCGCCGCGCAGCTGAAGTCGTAGGCCCGGCCGACCGCGTCGTAGAGCGCGGTGCGACTGCGGTCCTCGCTGCTGCGCGCCGCCAGCGCGCACTGGCGCGCCGCGGCGAGGCAGCCGTGCAGGCCCTGCTCTCCATCCGAACCGATTCCGGCCGAACCGAATCCGGCCGAGTCGAGACCGACCGGATCGAAACCGGCCGGAACCGGAGCAGGATCGCCGGGCTCGAGCGGAATGGCGTAGGGCTTCTTGGGGGTCGATTGGCGCGCGATCATCTCGGCCATGCCCCAGCCGCCCCTCGGCTCGTCGTGGGGTTCGTCCTGGGGCTCCTCCTGCGACTCGTCGTCCGCCGCGAAGGGATCGTCCGATTCGTCTTCGGGCTCGTCGCCGAACGACGGGGCCGGGTAGTCGATGGCGGATTCCTCGTCGTTCGCAGCCGGCAGCGCGACGATCTCGACCGAATCGCCCGTCGGGCCGTCGGCCCAGTCGGTGACCGGATCGGGCTCGCGCGTCGCTTCGTAGGGGGGCTCTTCGGCCGGCTCGTCGCGGTCGAGCGCCTGATCGATCTCGAGCATGAGCTCGTCGGTGGTGAGCTGGTCGGCCAGCTGCTTCCAGTTGATCACGCCGTAGATGAAATCGATCGTGTCGTCGTCGCTCGAGAACGGCAGCAAAATGCCGCGATAGAGGATCGTCGCGCCGCGCTGGTTCACGAACTCGGCCTCGAAGCCGATCGGCGCCTGATTGGCGAGGATCTGCAGGTAATGGTCGGTGATTCGGCTCAGCAGCGAGCGCGCGGGCACGTCGGCCAGCGATTCGATCTCGCCGTCCGCGCCGCATTCGACCGCAAGCTCGGCGCCGAGGAAGGGAACCGCGGGGTTCTCGATCCCCGAGGTGAAGTCGAGCAACACGCTGTGAGGACCGAAATCGGGCAGCGCCGAAGGATCGAGGTCCTCGATCGAGGGGAAGTTGCGCTCGTCGAGCAGGCTCGCCCAGTGATTGTAGGCGCGCACCTGCATGCGGCGCTCGTCGCTGCCGATCGCGGCGGGCGGCGGCTCGCGCCCTGCCTCCTCGTCGGCATAGTAATCGTCGCGATCATCGTCGTCGTAGGCCGACGAATCGAATCTGCCGCGCAGTGTGTCCATTGCCTTGTCGAGCCCCCGATGCGGTGTTGCGGGGACTCCTAATGGCGCGACGTGGTAAAGTTACCGTTAAGTCGCGCCAGGCGGATGCGCCGACGGCGTGACGTCAGAGCAGGTAACGCATGTGGATCGCCTGGGTGCTGGCGCGCCCGTCGACGTCGAACGCCGCGTCGTCGAAGCTGGGTGGACCCAGACGCACCTTGGCGTCGCGCGAGAAGCCGAACCCTTCCTTCGGCATCAGGCCGAGCGCGCGGTCCGCCTTGCCATTGCGGTTCTCGTCGTGGAGCAGCGCGATGGCGTAACGGCCGGGGACGACGCCGTGGAAGGTGAGCGTCAGCGTCTCGTCCGCCGCCACCGTGGCGCTATAGGCCCGGGGCGCTCCGCGGCACGCGGGGAAGCGCTCGGGGTCGGTCGTCATGCACGCGCGCACCACCCCTTCGCTCGATCGCAGGCCGGTGATCTTGACGGTGACCTCGGCCGTGTGGGGCGCGGACGCCGGGGCGCCTGCCCCCAGCACGAGCGGTGCCGCGGCCGCCAGCGTCAGCGCGCCAAGGTGCCGGGAAAGCCGTCGGACAGGCCGCGATCGGTGCCGCACAGGCGATCCCAGAAACGGAAGTAGAGCCCGTAGTTGCATGTATATTGCTCGTGATGGCGCTGGTGGTGGCTGGCCGTTATCAGCCAGTCGCCCAACTTGGAATGAACAAGCGCGCGCGGAAACATCTCCCACCCCATGTGATTGGTCACCCCCATCACGGTCATGACCAGCAGCACGAGGCCGAGCACCGCGGCGTGGATCGGGATCGCGAACACCAGCGCGGGGATCACCAGCGCGCCGGTCAGCGCCTCGAGCGGGTGGAAGCTCATCGCCGCCCAGGCGGTAGGCGGCCGGCTCGCGTGGTGGACCGCGTGCGCCGCGCGGAACAGCCGCGGACGGTGCATCCAGCGGTGCGTCCAGTAAAACCACGTGTCGTGCGCGAACAGGTAGAGGAACAGCGACAGCGGCAGATACCACAAGGGCCAGGCGCCAGGATCGGTGTAGATCAGCGTCCAGCCGTGCTCCTGCCAGCCCCACGCGACCACCCCGGCCGGGATGCCGTAGATCGCGGCCGAAAGCAGCGACCAGCCGATCTCGCGGCGGATCTGCGGGCCAAGCCGTGCATAGAGGCCCGGCCGCACCCGCTCGGTCGCGAGCGCGAACAGCCCGCTGGCCGCGACATAGCGCAGCGCGACGATCGCGGTCATCGCCAGCGCGGAGAAGAGGATGGCGGTCGCCATGGCGCCGCTTATGCCGCAGCGGCGGCCCGCATGACAGGCCCTATTGCTGGCCCCAGGGCGCGCATGCCGGATCGAGCCCGACCAGCGAGCGCCGCAGCGCCGCGCGCGCGAGCCGCTCGACCTCCACCTTGCGCCGTGCTGCGGCGAGCGGCTGCGAGGGGGCGGGGCGGACGATCTCGGCGTCGTAGCCGTCGGCGACGATCACCCCGCAGCACTCGGGTCGGAAATCGGCCAGCTCGAGCGGCGCGCGGTCGAGCGCGAGCGGCAGGCCCCAGTAGAAGCGGTCGCAGAAGTCGAGATAGTCGGGCCACTTGCCGTCGCCGAGAAGGTCCGCCCGGCTGACCTTGATCTCGACGATCACGATCCGGCCCCTGGGATCGATCCCCATCAGGTCCGCGCGGCGCCCGTTGCGCAGCGGCATTTCGGGCAGGCACCAGATGTCGTTGCGCGCGAACAGCC
>CAMPIA010000055.1 GCA_946886175.1 uncultured Altererythrobacter sp. | reverse complement strand
CCCTGGTCGGAACCGTCGCGGCAGGCGCGATGGCGATGACTTCAGCCGCCCCCGCGATGGCCCGCGACCGCTGGGACCACGACGACGGCATCGACGCTGGCGACGTGATCGCCGGCGCGGTGATCATCGGCGGCATCGCGGCGCTGGCCGGCGCGTTCGACGGCGACGACAACTACGATCGCTACGATCGTCGCTACTACAACAACGACCCGCGCCGCGCGGTCGAACGCTGCGTCGCGGCGGTCGAGAACAACGCCCGCCGCTACGGCTACAACGCCAACGTCACGCAGATCCGCGACGTCGACGGCAACCGCAACAACCTGCGCGTGAGGGGCAATCTGGTGGTCGACGGCCGCTACGGCGGTTACGACCGCTGGGGCTACGACCGCAATCGCGGTTACGACCGCGGGCGCTTTACCTGCCGCATCGACCGCGGCCGCGTCTACAACATCGACTATAACGGCATCCGCGGCCTTCGCTGACGGATAGCTTCCAGACCGAGAGGACGGCCCGGGATGGCGACATCCCGGGCCGTTCGATTCGTCCGCTGACCAAACTTATGGAGCGGGGCTCAGCCGTTCGAGCTCGGCGCTGTGCCCGCTCGAACGCAGGAACAGCCGATCGCCGTCCCATTCGAGCGTCGGCGCGGCGACGAGCAGCGCGGAAATGGCCTGCTCCTGCTCCCACACCGGACCTTGGCAGAACATCTTGGTGCCCATCAGCGGGCCGGCGATCAGCCGTCCCTGCTCGATCCGCCATTCGCCGCCCATGCCGTTGCACCCGACGCTGGCGGCGATGCGCTCGTCGCCGAATGTCAGCGTGGCCTTTTCGGGAACTGCGGGTGCGACGCCGTCGATGGTGACGAAGCGCCACTGGCTCTCACTCAGCCGCTCCGAAGCGGCCGGGCGCGCCACGCAGGCGGCGGCCAGCAGGGCCAGGGATAATGCGACCGCGATTCTCATCCGGCGCGTCGTGCCGCGCCATGGCTGAGTGGCGGCTGAACAAATGTCAGGGCTCGAGCGATGCGAGCACTTCGTAGGCGAGCACCGCGCTGGCGATCGCGGCGTTGAGGCTGTCCGCCCGCCCGCGCATGGGCATCGTCACCCGCAAATCGCAGGCCGCCTCGTATTCTTCGGGCAGCCCGCGCGATTCGTTGCCGACCAGTATGAAGCACGGGCTTGCATAGGGCGCGCCGCGATAAGGCACTGCGTCGCGCAGGCTCGCGGCGACGAGCTGGCCACCCCGATCATCGGGATCACCGGCGCGCAGCCACGGAAGGAACTCCTCCCACCGCGCCTGCGCGATCCTCTGCGTGAACACCGCGCCCATGCTCGCGCGCACGGCCTCGACGCTGAATGGATCGGCGCAGTCGTCGATCAGGATCAGCCCCCCCGCGCCCACGGCATCGCCGGTGCGCAGCATCGTGCCGAGATTGCCCGGATCGCGCAGCGCTTGCGCCACCAGCCAGATCGGCGCGGCGGCGCGGTCGAGCGCGGCGAGCGAGGTGTCGAACTCCGCGAACACCCCGGCAATGGCCTGCGGGTTGCCCTTGCCGGTGATCTTGGCGAGAATGTCGGGCGAGGTTTCGACGATCGTTCCCCCGGCCGCGGCGACCGCGTGCTCGATCTCGTCGGCCAGCGGATGCGGATCGCGCCCGGTAGCCATAACCAGCATCTCGGGCAGGATCCCCGATGTGCGGGCGTCGGTCAGCAGGCGCAGCCCCTCGGCCAGGAACTTGCCCTCGCGCCGGCGGTGCTTCTTGTCGCGCAGCGAGCGCAGGAACTTGACGGTCGGGTTGGAAAAGCCGGTGATCTGCCGCCGATCGGGGAGCGGCATCACTCCTCGCCGAAGCCGTCGCCGACCAGGGTGCACAACTGGTCGAGCACCTGGCCGTCGCCATCTCCAGTCACGATCACCTCGATCGTGTCGCCCTTGGCGGCGCCGAGCATCATCAGCCCAAGGATCGAGCCGCCGGCCGCCTCGTTACCGCCTTTGGCGACACGGACATCGATATCGGATGGCAACTGGCTGACGACGTTGACGAACTTGGCGCTCGCCCGGGCGTGGAGACCGCGGCTGTTGACGATGACGACTTCGCGGCGCTGCATCAGGAAGCCTTCACTTGCTGTCCGAGCAGCTCGGAAGCGACGGTGATATAGGTCTGCCCGGCGTCGCGCGCGGCGCGCACCGCGTCGCTCACCCCAGCGCTCTTGCGCACGCCCGAAAGGCGGATCAGCATCGGCAGGTTGATCCCCGCGATCACCTCGACCCGCCCGGCATCGAGCAGCGAGATCGCGAGGTTGGACGGGGTGCCGCCGAACAGGTCGGTCAGGATGATCACGCCGTTGCCGTCGTCGACATGCTTGATCGCGCGCGCGATCTCCTTGCGCCGCCGCTCCATATCGTCGTTCGGCCCGATGCAGATGGTCGCGATCGCCTCCTGCGGGCCGACGACGTGCTCCATCGCATGAACGAACTCCTCGGCCAGGCGGCCGTGGGTGACCAGGATCATCCCGATCATGCGAGAGGGCTTCGGCCGGATTTCGGAGTGTGGAGCATGCGAACCGTGGTTGGCGGGCGTTGCGTCATTGCCGGCCTTCGATCTCGTCGGCCGCGCGCGAACCCAGATTGCGATGGATGATCGTGGGCGAAAATCCCGCCTCGCGCAAGGCCGTTGCAAACTTCTGCGCGACGTAGACCGAGCGGTGCCTGCCTCCGGTGCAGCCGAAGGCGATGCTGACGTAGCTCTTGCCCTGCGCTTCGTAGCGCGGCAGCAGATCGAGCACGAGGTTGCGGATCTGCCCGAACGCGGGCCCGAACCCTGCATCGCGCTCGATATGCTCCCCCACCGGCGCGTCGAGCCCGGTCTGCTCGCGCAGTTCGGGCACCCAGTGCGGATTGTCGAGAAAGCGCATGTCGAACACCAGATCGGCCAGCGGCGGCGTGCCGCGCGCGAAGCCGAAGCTGGAAACGATCACCGCCATTTCCTCCGGCGCGCTGTCGGCGAACTGCGCGCGCACCGCCTGTTGCAGGTCGTTGCTCGAAAATTCGGTGGTGTCGACGACCACGTCGGCCCAGCGGCGCAGCGGCTCGAGCAATTCGCGTTCGGCCAAGATGCCGGTGCGCACCGGGCGGTCGGCCGCCATCGGGTGACGGCGGCGGGTTTCGTTGTAGCGGCGCTCGAGCTCGCCGCTCCCGCAATCGAGGAACAGCGTGGTGACGACCAGATCGTCGCGCCGCGCCAGCTCCTTCACCTTGGCGATGATTTCGTGCGGGACGAACCCGCGCGTGCGCGAATCGAAGCCGATCGCGAGCGGCGGGCGTGGCCCTTCCTGGTGCGCGCCGCCGATCAGCCGGCCGAGCAGGCGAATCGGAAAATTGTCGATCGCCTCCCACCCCAGATCCTCGAGCACGCGCAGGGCGGTCGTCTTGCCCGCGCCCGAGAGGCCGGTGACAAGCAGGATGCGTTGGCGATTGTCGGGCGAATCGTCGGCCATGGCGCGCGGGTGTGCGCGTTCCCGTCCGCGATGGGAAGGGGTCAGGCGGGCAGCGTCCCCCGTGGGGGCAGTCCGTGGGCGGCAAGGGCGAGCTCCGCGCGAAATGCGGCGGGCGCGATCCGCGGATCGAATGCGAGCCAGGGAATTGCAACGCCCTCGATCTCGCTCGTGTCGGCCACCTCGAGGTAACGCGGTGCGTGGGGATCGAGCATCAGGCGCAGCGCGACCGGCGCTTCGAGGGCGGGAAAGCGCAGCAGCCCCAGATTGCGCACTTCGATCAGGTCTCGAGTGTTGGGCGGGGGCAGGGCCCAGAGCGCATCGCCGCGCCGCTCGATCGCGACGCCGTCGTCGCCCACCAGCGCCGCGCCGCGGTCGATCAGCGCCAGCGCAAGTCCGCTCTTGCCCGCGCCCGGCGGTCCCTCGATCAAAAGGCCACGGCCGGCGACGGCGACGCAAGTGGCCTGGCGCAGTGCGCGCGCGGTCATCGCCGCGAAGCCGACGCCGGGGGCAGGCCGAGCACGAGGCAGGCGCCCGGGCGGCCGTCGAGGCGTCCGCGGGCCTCGAGCGTGCCGTCGTGCGCCTCGGCGATCGTGCGCGCGATCGCGAGCCCGAGGCCGCTGTGATCGCCGAACGCTTCGGCGTCGGGCCGGTCGGAATGGAAGCGCTGGAACACCTTCTCGCGCGCGTCGTCCGGAATGCCCGGGCCCTCGTCGCAGACCGTCAGCGTCACGTGGTCGCCATCGTGCGCGATCGCCACCGCGATCAGTCCGTCGGACGGCGAGAACGATACAGCGTTGTCGAGCAGGTTCTCGATCACGCGTTCGAGCCGCAGCGGCACGCCCATGACCCGCGCGCCGCTCATCGGGCGGGTCAGTTCGACCCGGCGGCCCTCGTTCTCCGACCGGTCGTCGCGCGCGGTGATGATCGCCGCGGCGAGATCGCCCAGGTCGAAGCTTTCGAAGGTGGCGCGCGAGATTTCTCCGTCGACCCGGCTGGCGTCGGAAATCTCGGTTACCAGCCGGTCGATCCGGCGAATGTCGTGCGCGGCGATGTCGGTCAGTTGCGCGCGCAGCTCGGGATCCTCCACTTTGGCGAGCGATTCGATCGCGCTGCGCAAGGAAGCGAGCGGGTTCTTGATCTCGTGCGCGACGTCGGCGGCGAAATGCTCGACCGCGTCGATCCGCTGGCGCAAGGCGTTGGTCATGTCGGAGACCGCGCGCGCCAGGGCGCCGATCTCGTCACGGCGCTGGGGCAAGCGCGGCACCTCGACATCGCGCTCGCGGCCGAGCCGCACGCGCATCGCCGCGCGCGCGAGCGCCTGCAACGGCGAGACGATCGTCCGCGCGAGATAGAGCGAGAGGAAGATCGACCCGAGCAGCGCGAAGAACACGGCCATGCCCAGGGTCGAGCGCGCCTCGCGCACTTTCTCGGTGATGTCGACCGCGTTGCGCGTGGTCAGCAGCGTCGCGCCGTTGAGGCCGACCGGCGCCGCGGCGTTAATCACCGGGGTGCCGTCGGGCGCGTCGCGCAACTGGATTTGCGACAGCCGCTCCTCGCGGGCGCGCGCGAGCTCGGGCCAGGAATCGGCGATCGGCTCCTCGGGCTCGATATAGTCGGGGATCGGGTCGGCGCCGACGATCAGATTGACCCAGCGGTCGAGCAGCCGCGCGAACTCGACCGAGAACGAATCGTCGCCGATGTCGTCGAACTCGAACGCCGGCTCGTCGAGCGCGAAGCTGTCGGCCCACAGCAGACCTTCGGAATCGAACATGCGAAGCCGCATGTTCTGCTCCTTGCCGATCTGGATCAGCAGCGCCTCCTGGCGCGAGCGCGAGGCCCCCGCGAGCGCCTCGGCGGTGATCTGCGCCTCGATCCGGGCGAGCTTGTAGCGCTCCGAAAGCAGCTGGTTGCGATAGGTGTCGAGATAGAAGATGCCACCCCCGAGCAGCGCCAGTGGCAGCAGGTTCACCGCAAGGATACGGACGGTGAGCGACAGTCTGCGCGGCCAGCTCAGCCGGTCGATCCCGGCGTCGAGCCGGTCGCGAAACGCACTGTTGGGGTGCCCGTCGCTAGCCATCCGAGAAGCTGTAGCCGGCCCCGTAGAGCGTCTCGATCGCGGTGAATTGCGGGTCGAGGACGCGGAACTTGCGGCGCATACGCTTGATGTGGCTGTCGACGGTGCGGTCGTCGACGAAGACATCGTCGGGATAGGCCGCGTCCATCAGCGAATTGCGCGACTTGATCACGCCGGGCCGCGCGGCGAGCGCTTCGAGCAGGAGAAATTCGGTCACGGTCAGCGAAACCGGCTTGCCGTCCCAGGTCACGTGGTGCCGGGCCGGGTCCATCGTCAGCCTGCCGCGCATGAGCGGCTCGCCGGGCTCTTCGTCCTCCACGGCCGGGCGCGCCGCGCCTTCCTTGCGGAATTCGGTCCGTCGCAGGATCGCGCGAATGCGCGCAAGCAACAGGCGCAGGCTGAACGGCTTGGCGATATAGTCGTCGGCGCCGAGTTCGAGCCCCGCTTCCTCGTCCTGCTCGTCGTCCTTGCTGGTCAGGAATATCACCGGCAGCTCCGAATGCCGGCGCAGACGGTTGAGCAGCTCCATCCCGTCCATCCGCGGCATCTTGATGTCGAACACCGCGAGATCGGGCGGGCTCTCGAGCAGAGCCTTCAACGCGGTTTCGCCGTCCGAATAGAGCCGCGTCGCGTAGCCTTCGGCCTGGAGTGCGATCGACACGGTGGTGAGAATGTTGCGATCGTCGTCGACCAGCGCGATCACCTGTTCGCCGCTTGCATGTCCGCGCTCCGCCTCAGCCATTTCGCCTCCGTTGCCAGGCCTGTCCCAGTCCCATCGGCAATTAGCCGGTTCCTCGGCGGGAGACAACGCGGGCAAAGGACCCTGGCAGGTCAGCGTTTGACGCCGCCGCGCGGCGCGATTATGCGCGGAAAGGCATTCCGTGCATTCGTATGCGAGCGAATCGCCGGCGACGCCCGTGGGGGCGTTTCCGGCGCGACCAGGAGATATAGAGTGACCACGCTGTCCTACCCGCTTTCGAGCCAGGGTATCGAAACCCGCGCCACCATTCACGCGAACCTTTCGTCGGAGGCGCTGACCGACGCCGCGCTGGCGAACGGCGAGGGCCGCCGCGCCAAACACGGCCCGCTGGTGGTCGAGACCGGCAAGCACACCGGCCGCAGCGCGAAGGACAAGTTCATCGTCCGCGACGGCGAGACCGAAAACACCGTGTGGTGGGACAACAACGCCTCGATGACGCCCGCGCACTTCGCCGCGCTCAAGGCCGATTTCATGGCCGCGCTGGCGGACCGCGAAACGCTCTATGTCGCCGACCTGTTCGGCGGCTCGCAGCCCGAATACCGCGTCAACGTGCGCGTGATCAACGAACTCGCCTGGCACAACCAGTTCATCCGCACGCTGCTCGTGCGCCCGACCGCCGACGAACTCGAAGACTTCGAGCCCGAGTACACGATCGTCGACCTGCCGAGCTTCAAGGCCGACCCCGCGCGGCACGGCACGCGCGGCGAGACGGTGATCGCGGTCAACCTCAGCGAGAAGCTGATCCTGATCGGCGGCACCCGCTACGCCGGCGAGATGAAGAAGAGCGTGTTCGGCATTCTCAACTATCTCCTTCCGCCGCAGGGCGTCATGCCGATGCACTGCAGCGCCAATATCGGCCCCGACGGCAAGAGCGCGGTGTTCTTCGGCCTCTCCGGCACCGGCAAGACGACGCTGTCGGCCGACGCCAGCCGCACGCTGATCGGCGACGACGAGCACGGCTGGTCGGACACCGCGGTCTTCAACTTCGAAGGCGGCTGCTACGCCAAGATGATCCGCCTCAACCCCGAGGCCGAGCCCGAGATCTACGCCACCACCAGGATGCCCGGCACCGTGCTCGAAAACGTGGTGATGGACGAGGATGGCGAGATCGATCTCGACGACAACAGCCTCGCCGAGAACACCCGCGGCGCCTATCCGCTGAGTTCGATCCCCAACACCTCGGCCGAGAACATGGGCC
>CAMPIA010000054.1 GCA_946886175.1 uncultured Altererythrobacter sp. | reverse complement strand
GGGGTGCTCGACTTCTACCTTCTGCTGCCGGGCGCTCAGGCCGAGCGCATCTGGCCGCGGGTCAGCTATCACGAATGGGAGCATGGCGGGCGCACGCTGCGCGCCAAGGTCGCGCGCATGGCGGCGGGCACGTTCGAACGCGCCGCGCGCGGGGACAGCCGCGATACGACGATCTGGGCGCGCTTCGTCCAGCCGAGCGCGCTCGTGTGGTCGCAAGGCGAGGAATGGCGCCTGCGCACGGTCGCCGCGATCACGCAGGCGGCGCGGACGGCGGCGCGGCTCGCGGCCGCGCTCGGGCCCGAAAGCGGTATCGCCGAGGATTACTGGCGCGCGCTGTTCCGCGCCACCTACCGCGCCGAGTTCAGGGTCGAGAAGCCGGGACGGGAGGATTCGATCCTCGCGGTCAATGCGGCGCATTTCGCCGGGCTGCTGCCGCTGGCGTGGGAAGCGCAGGGGATCGCGTTCGCGCGCGAGGGAGAACGGCTCGCGCCGCGATTGACGGCGGGCGAGCGGCGACGCGTGTTGCGCTGGTGGGCGCAGCGGCGGCGGCTGGGCAAGCCGCTCAACCTCGCGCGGCTGCTCAAGGCGAGCACGACCTTCGATGGTGCGGCGCGCTATGCCGCGTGGAAGATCGAGCGCCACACCGGCGTTCCGGTGGCGGTGACGCCATGGCGCGAACGCCATCCGGTACTGGCCGCGCCCGGCGTGCTGCTGCGGGTCTGGCGGGCGCGCAAGGCGCGCTGACGGCCTGGCGTCAGCCCCAGTACTTCATGTTGATAGTGATCGCCTTGGGCGCGCCGCCGACCGGGAAGCGGGTCTTCTTGTAGCTGGGCTTGCCGAGATTGAAGATGTTGATGCTCGGATCGTTCGACATGCCGCCGCCGTCCTCGGTCAAATCGGTGTCGCCGTTGCCGTTGACGTCATGGCGCACCGCGACGGCGTAAGTCCCCGCGTCGGGCACCGGCAGGCAGAAGGTCATCGTGCCGCGCCGTGCGGGCGTCTCGACCCGGTGGAGCCAGCGGCCCGTCTCGAGCCAGTCGCTGTCGGTTCCGCGATAAGTCTGCACGCGCATCGTGCCGCTCGAACTCTTGATTCCGCGCACCGTCACCTTGACCGCGGGGCCGTCGCCCGGGCCGCACCGGGAAAGGTCGTTGGAAATCTCCTGGCGATAGGCGTTCGCCGGCAGGCTCGCGAACAGGCCCGCGGTCAGCGCGGCTCCGGTCGCCAGTCTTAGCGTTGTCTTCAAGGTCATGATCTCGAACAATCCATCGTTGCCAAGGGGGGATGGAACCGCGATTCGCCCGAAGCGATGTAGCATATCGCCGCGACGCGTTCCGTGAATGCGGGGACGAGATGGCGCCGACGCCCTGAATTGCCGCTGAACCCGGGTTTTGGGCCGCTCGACGGCGCGGTGTGGAAAAGGCCCGCCGCACGCTTGTCGCGATTCGGTAGAGTGCCTAGGCGGGGACACCTGACACAGCTTCGCGATCGACCATGGCCGCCCCGCTCATTTCCCCTTCCATCCTTTCCGCCGACTTCGCCCGGCTCGGCGAGGAAGTGCGCGCGATCGACGCCGCGGGCGCGGACTGGATCCATATCGACGTGATGGACGGGCATTACGTGCCCAATATCACCATCGGCCCGGCCGTGGTGAAGGCGCTGCGCCCGCACACCGACAAGCCGTTCGACGTGCACCTGATGATCTCGCCGGTCGACGCCTACCTCGAGGATTTCGCGGAGGCCGGGGCCGATGTGATCACCGTTCATCCCGAAGCCGGGCCGCACATCCACCGCACGCTCCAGGCGATCCGCGCGCTCGGCAAGAAGGCCGGTGTCGTGCTCAACCCCGGCACGCCGCCCGAAGCGCTCGAATACCTGCTCGATCTCGCCGATCTGGTGCTGGTGATGAGCGTGAACCCCGGATTCGGCGGGCAGAGCTTCATCGACAGCCAGGTGCGCAAGGTCGCGGCGATCCGCCGGATGATCGACGCCACCGGGCGCGAGATTCGTCTCGAGGTCGACGGCGGCGTGAACGTGGAGACCGCGCGGCGCTGCGTCGAGGCCGGGGCCGACGTGCTGGTCGCGGGTTCGGCGACCTTCAAGGGCGGGCCCGAGCATTACGCGGCGAACATCGCTATGCTGCGAGGCAACGACTGATGGCCGACGCGGCGCCGCTGGCCGATGCGGGCGCCCGCCGCGCCGACGCCGGGGCCGGAGCCCTCCGCGACGCGCCCGCGCTGCCGCTCCGCAAGGCCGGCGAAACGCTGGTACGCGAGGCCGAGGGCGGCGGCGCGCGCGAGCAGGTGCTCGAACCGGGCCGGTCGCTGGTCCTCGCCGATCTCGGCGCGCCGCGGCTCGGCGCGGGCGAGGCGCTGATCCGGTTCGCCTATCGCATGGGCGTGTCTGGTGCGACGCTGACCGCGCCCTTCGCCAAGGCGGCCAGGCCGCGCCTGCTCGGCACGGTCGAGAGCCCGCTCGTGGGCGATCGCGCCGCGGGGGTCGCGCTGCGCGCCGGGCATTTCCTGATCTACGGGGTCAAGGCGCCGATCGCGCAGATGGAATTCGAATCGGTCGCGCGCCTGACCCCGCCGTTCGAGCGCGCGGTGCACGGGTTCGGCTGGCTGCGCGATCTGGCCGCCAGCGCGCCGCGCGAGCAATGCGTGGCGACCGCCGAACGCGTGCTGCGCGCCTGGCTCGAGGCCAACCCCGCGCAGGGCAAGGCTTCGGGCAAGGGGCCCGCCTGGAGCGTCGAGCACGTCGGGCACCGGCTGCGCAACTGGCTGGTGTTCGCGCCGCTGATCCTGTCGGGCGAAGGGACGGCGCTGCGCGGCACGGCGCTCGCCGCGATCGCCGAGACCGCGCGCTGGCTCGACCGCAAGGTGGGCGGCGCAGAGGACGGACTCGGCGCGGCGATGGGCTGGGCCGCGCTCGTCGCTGCCGGGCTGCTGCTGCCCGATGGCAAGCCGCGCAGGCTCTTCGCCGAAGCCGGGCTCGCGCGCGCGCTGGGCGAGCTGATCGCCGAGGACGGAGGCGTGCTCTCGCGCAGTCCGCTGGCGCAGATGGACGCGATCGCGGCGCTGATCGACCTGCGCGCGTGCTACGAAGCGGTGAAGCGCGAACCGCCGGCCTTCGTCGGCACGATGCTGCAACTGCTCGTGCCGCCGCTGCTCTCGCTGCTCCACGGCGATGGCGGGCTGGGAAGCTGGCAGGGCGCGGGCGCGGTGCGCGCCGATGGCGTCGCCGCGCTGGTCGAAGCGAGCCGGGTCCGCGCGCGGCCGCTGAAGGACGCGCGCCAGTGGGGCTATCAGCGGGTCGCAGCGCACAAATCGGTGCTGGTGATCGACGCTGCGCCGCCGCCGCTGCCGCGCCATGCGCGCGCGGGCTGCGCCTCGACGCTGGCGTTCGAGTTTTCCGCGGACGGGCAGCGCATCGTGGTCAACTGCGGCGGCGCGGCCTTCGCCGGGGGGCAGGTGCCGGTACGGATCGAGCAGGGGCTGCGCGCCAGCGCCGCGCATTCGACGCTCACGCTGGACGAGACGAATTCGACCGCGGTGCTGCTTCACGGCAAGCTCGGCAAGGGCGTCAACGAAGTCGAGATCGACCGCCGCATGCTGCAATTGAACGGCGGCAGCGCGACGCGGATCGAGGCGAGCCACGATGGCTACGCGCCGCGCCATGGCCTCACCCATCGGCGGATTCTGATCCTGCGCGACAACGGCCACGAACTGCGCGGCGAAGACGTGTTGCTGCCGGCCGGCAAGACTGGCAAGCGCGGCAAGATCGGGTTCGCGATTCGCTTCCACCTCGGCCCGGGCGTCGAGGCGCGGCTGGCGGACGACCGGCAGGGCGCAGGGCTCGCGCTGGCCGATGGCAGCTTCTGGCAGTTCCGCATCCCTCAGGGTGACGACAGGGGCGGCGAGCTGTCGATCGAGGAAAGCCTGTGGATCGACGGCCAGGGCCGACCGCAGCCGATCGAGCAACTGGTCATCCAGGGGATGACATCGCGCAGCGGAGGGAGTTTCTCCTGGCTGCTCAAGAAGATGGGATAAGTTTCGAGTGACCGACGTGACGATCAAGCGGGCGCTGCTGTCGGTGTCCGACAAGGACGGTTTGCTGGACCTCGGCGCGCGGCTCGCCAAGGGTGGGGTCGAGCTCGTCTCGACCGGCGGCACCGCGCGCGCCCTGCGCGAGGCGGGGCTGACGGTGCGCGACGTATCCGATCTGACCGGCTTTCCCGAGATGATGGACGGGCGGGTGAAGACGCTCCACCCGATGGTCCACGGCGGGCTGCTGGCGGTGCGCGACAACCCCGAGCATGCTGCGGCAATGGAGGCGCACGAGATCGGCGCGATCGACCTGGTGGTGGTCAATCTCTACCCGTTCGAGGAAACCGTCGCGCGCGGCGCCGACCGCGACGAGGTGATCGAGAACATCGACATCGGCGGGCCCAGCATGGTTCGCTCGGCGGCGAAAAATCACCGATTTGTCACGATCGTAACCGATCCGGCCGATTACGACGATCTGCTGGAAGAACTGGCGGGGAACGACGGCGCGACCACGCTCGAGTTCCGCAAGACGATGGCTGCCAAGGCCTTTGCTGCCACCGCGGCCTACGATTCGATGATCGGCCAGTGGTTCGCCTTCGCCGATCAGGGGCAGAAGTTCCCGCCCGTCGTCAGCACCACGCGCAAGCTCGCGGGCACGCTGCGCTACGGCGAGAACCCGCATCAGGAGGCCGCGCTCTACCTGCCCGCCGGCCCGCATACCCAGGGTCTGCCGCAGGCCGAGCAGGTGCAGGGCAAGGAACTGAGCTACAACAACTACAACGACGCCGCCGCCGCGCTCGAGCTGGCGGCCGAGTTCCGCGGCCAGCCCCCCGCGGTGGTGATCGTCAAGCACGCCAATCCGTGCGGCGTCGCGCAGGCGGACAGTCTGCTCGGCGCGTGGCAGGCGGCGCTGGCGTGCGACGACGTCTCGGCGTTCGGCGGCATCGTCGCCACCAACGTCGCGCTCGACGGCCCGACCGCCGAGGCGATCTGCGCCATCTTCACCGAAGTGGTCGTCGCGCCCGGCGCGGACGAGGCGGCCCGCGCCGCCTTCGCCAGGAAGAAGAACCTGCGCCTGTTGCTGACCGGGGATCTGCCCGACCCGCGCCGTCCGGGCCAGACCATGGCGGTGATCGCGGGCGGCATTCTGGTGCAGGACCGCGACAGCGCCGCGATCTCGGCCGACGAATTGAAGGTCGTCACCGACCGCGCGCCCACGACACGCGAACTGGCGGACTGCCTGTTCGCCTGGACCGTCGCCCGCCACGTCAAGTCGAACGCGATCGTCTATGCGAAGGACGGCGCGACCGCAGGCATCGGCGCGGGGCAGATGAACCGCCGCGATTCGAGCCGCATCGCCGCGATGAAGGCGGCCGAAGCGGCGGAGAAGCATGGCTGGGACGCACCGCGCACAGCGGGCAGCGCGGTCGCTTCGGACGCGTTCTTCCCCTTCGCCGACGGCTTGCTCGCTGCGGCCGAGGCGGGCGCGACCGCGGTGATCCAGCCCGGCGGCTCGATTCGCGACGACGAAGTGATCGCGGCTGCGAACGCGGCGGGCCTGGCGATGGTGTTCACCGGAATGCGCCACTTCCGGCACTGACGCCGCCGTTCGTCGACCGCGCGGCGCGGTTGGACGGGCCAACCTGAACCTTGCGCATCGTTCGCATTAAGGCGGTTGCAAGCGCCGATCGCGTACCCACATGGTCCCGCAACGAGAAAGATAAGACCATGCGCATTTTCAAGACCGAGCTTTTCCGCAACTTCGCCATCGGCTTTGCCGCGGGCGCGGTGCTCGTCGCGCTTCAGGCCTCTCCCGACATCATCGGCGCGGTGATCCCCGCGGCCGAGGCGGCTTCCGTCAAGTGAGACGCGCTTCGGCCCTCGTGGCCGCGGTCTCTCTCTCGCTCAGCGCCTGCCAGCAGCCCGCCGTCGCCTCCGAGAGCGTGGTCGAGGCCCCCGCAGCCGAGCGCATCGCCAAGGAAGGCGATGGGCTCCAGACCGCGGTGTTCGCGGGCGGCTGCTTCTGGGGCATCGAGGCGGTTTTCAGCCATGTGAAGGGCGTGAAGAGCGCGGTCGCCGGCTATCACGGCGGCAACGCGGCGACCGCCAATTACAAGGCGACCAACAGCGGCGTGACCGGCCATGCCGAAGCCGTGCGCGTGGTCTACGACCCCGATGTCGTGCGCTACGACCAGTTGCTGCGCGTGTTCTTCTCGGTCGGCGCCGACCCGACCCTGCGCAACCGCCAGGGTCCCGACGTCGGCAGCCAGTACCGCGCCGCGCTCGTGCCGCTGAACAAGGAGCAGCGCGCGGTCGCCGCCGCCTATCTGAAGCAGATGGAAGCCTCTGGCAAATGGGGCGGCCCGATCGTGACCGAGATCGAGAGCTACCGGAAGTTCTACAAGGCCGAAGACTACCATCAGGATTTCGCCGCCAAGAACCCCCGGCACGGCTACATCGTGCGCTGGGACGCGCCCAAGGTCGCCGCGCTCAAGCGCCTCTACCCCGCGCATTACAGTGCCAGCTTCGAGCGCGGCTAGCGGCCCGCAGTAGCGCCTGCCCCCGCCAGTCGCTATATCGCCTGACATGGCTACCCAGCACGATCATTCGCACCACGAACACAGCGGCAAGGGTCTCGTCTCCGCCGCGCGCGACGCGCTCGTCGCGGCGGGCGAGCAGTGGACCGGGATGCGCGAATCGGTGTTCGACGAACTGGCGAAGCACGAGCGCCCTGCCTCTGCCTACGACATCGCGGACAACCTTTCGCGAACCCGCGGCAAGCGGGTGGCGCCCAACAGCGTCTACCGCATTCTCGACCTGTTCGTCGCGAACAACCTCGCGATGCGGGTCGAGAGCGCCAACGCCTACCTCGCCAACACGCACCCGGGCTGCGAGCACGACTGCATCTTCCTCGTGTGCGACGAATGCGGCGAGGCCACCCACGTCGACGACGATGCAGTTTCGGGCGAGGTGCGCAATGTGGCGAAGGCGAGCGGGTTCGCCACGCGCCGTCCGATCATCGAGGTGCGCGGACTGTGCGAGAGCTGCGCGGGCTGAAATCGCTCACCAATTGCTCACGGCGATCTCACGCGCCGTTCATCGACAGTCCCGTTTCGCCGGTGTAGAGCTTTGCCCATGAGCCAAAGTCCCGATACGCCGCTACTCGACACGGTCGACACTCCGCACGATCTCCGCCAGCTCGACAAGGGCCAGTTGCGCCAGTTGTCCGACGAATTGCGCGACGAGATGATCTCTGCGGTCGGCAGCACCGGCGGGCACCTCGGCTCGGGTCTCGGCGTGGTCGAGCTGACCGTGGCGATTCACTACGTGTTCGACACGCCCGAGGACAAGCTGATCTGGGATGTGGGCCATCAGGCCTACCCCCACAAGATCCTCACCGGACGGCGGAACCGCATCCGCACCTTGCGCCAGGGGGGCGGCCTGTCGGGCTTCACCAAGCGCAGCGAGAGCGAATACGACCCGTTCGGCGCGGCGCACAGCTCGACCTCGATCTCGGCCGGGCTCGGTTTCGCGA
>CAMPIA010000053.1 GCA_946886175.1 uncultured Altererythrobacter sp. | reverse complement strand
GAGCACGCCGATCGGGAAGGCGAGCGCGAGGGTGACGATCATCGTCAGGATCGAACCCTTGAGTGCGCCCCAGATACCGACCGCCTGCGGATCGGTGGCGTCGGCGCGGGTCAGAAAGCCGAGGTCGAGCGCGGTATCGAGCTCGCCTTCGCGCACGAGCCGGTCGGCCAGCGCGCGCATCTCGTCGGTCCCTTCGCCGTTGAGCGCGGCGGCCAGATCCGAGCTCGCGGGCAGGCCGAAGCTGGCGGTGGTCTGCAACAGCGAAGGATCCGCGATCACCGCTTCGCCCACGGTGCGCCATGCCCCGTCGCCGAGCTCGGCCGCGCCCTCCGCGCCAAGCTCGCGTTCGGCGAAGAACTGGACCACTTCGGGCAGGCCCTGCGTCCGGAGGCTTTGCATTCCGCCCGGTTGCGAGAGTGCTGCGGGGTCGCCCGAAATCGCCGCTTCGGTGAAGTCGATCGACACGGTGAGCTCGGCGCGCTGGAAGCCGCCGATGCCGTTGAAGGTCATCGTGGCCAGCAGGAATGCCAGCACGACGACCGAGAAGACGATCGCGCCGATGCCGGCGAGCTTGAAGCGCCGCTCGGCAGCGTAGCGCTTCTTCAGCCGCGCCTCGAACGCTTCGGTGCGGGTAGGTAGGGTGCGCTCAGTCATAGGCTTCGCGGAACCGCTTGACGACGCGCAGGGCGATGAAATTGAGCCCCAGCGTGACCAGGAAGAGCACGAAGCCGAGCGCGAAGGCGCTGAGCGTCGCGGGATGATCGAAGCTGCCTTCGCCGGTCAGCATGGCAACGATCTGCACGGTGACGGTGGTCATCGACTCGAGCGGATTGGCACTGAGGTTGGCTGCGGTCGAAGCGGCCATGACCACGATCATCGTCTCGCCGATAGCGCGGCTGACTGCGAGCATGACCCCGGCGACGATGCCCGGCAGCGCAGCGGGTACCAGCACCCGGCGGATCGTCTCGGAGGTCGTCGCGCCCATCGCCAGGCTGCCGTCGCGCATCGCCTGCGGCACCGCCGCGATCGAATCGTCGGCCATCGAGGAGACGAACGGGATGATCATCACCCCCATCACGATCCCGGCGGCGAGCGCGCTTTCGCTCGAGGGGTTGGAGGCGCCTGCCGCCAGCGCCAGGTCGCGGATCGCGGGCGCGACGGTCAGCGCGGCGAAATAGCCGTAGACCACCGTCGGCACACCCGCGAGGACCTCTAGCGCAGGCTTGACCCACGAGCGCAGGCGTGGGCTCGCATATTGCGTCAGGTAGATCGCGCTCATCAGCCCGAGCGGGATGGCGACGATCATGGCGATGATCGCGCCGATGAAGATCGTGCCCCAGAATAGCGGAATCGCGCCATATCGCGTCGGATCGGGGCTGTCCGCACTCGACATCGGGTCCGGGCCCCAGTGCGTCCCGAACAGGAAGTCGGTCGGGTTGACCATGCCGAAGAAGCGCACCGTCTCGAACACCAGGCTGACGAAGATGCCCAGCGTGGTGAGAATCGCGACGAGCGAGGCGAGTAGCAAGATCGTCATGACCGCGCGCTCGACCCTGGTGCGCGCGGTGAAATCGGGCTTTACGCGCAGGAACGACCAGGCTCCGCCGAGGAACCCGAGGAGCAGGGCGACCACGATGCCGATCGTCTGATACCGGCCGAGCGCCTCGCGATAGGGTTCGATCAATCCGCGCGCTTCGTCGCTGAACACCGCCGGAGCCGCGCCCATCGCGACCGCGCGCGCCTCGGCCAGCAGCGACTCGCGCTTGAAGCCGAAGGCGGGCAGCTCCGCCGCGCCGGGGGAGGCGAGGACGTGCTGGCTGACGAGATGCGGGGCGATCACCCCCCAGGCGACGATGAACACGATCATCGGCACGACGATCCACAGCGCGACGTACCACGCGTGGTAATTGGGCAGCGCCGCGAGCGCGCTCGCGCCTTCTTCGCGGCGGAAAGCCCAGGCGCGCGAGCGGGCCGCGAGCCATCCCGCGAGCCCCAGCCCGAGCGCAAGAAGTAGGAGTATCGTCACGGACACGCGGATCGGAGCCTAGATCGACGGAGGTTCAAGCGGCGGGCAGGCGGATCGCTTGTCCGCCAAATGCGCATTTGTTGAAGTTTTGTGACAGTTTCATGACTCGTCGCCGGGATTGCCGGATACGGTGGGAATACGCACCGTGACCGTGGTGCCCTGACCGAGCTTGCTGGCGATATCGAGGCGTCCGCGATGGCGCTCGACGATATGCTTGACGATCGCCAGCCCCAAGCCGGTACCGCCGGAGGCGCGGCTGCGGCCCGGATCGGTGCGGTAGAACCGGCGGGTGAGGTGGGGGAGGTGTTCGGGCGCGATGCCCTCGCCGCGATCGGCCACAGTGAGCTCCGCCTCTCCGCTCGGCAGCCGCTTGAGCGACACCGCGGCCTTCGCTTCCTGATCACCGTACTTGAGCGCGTTGTCGACGAGGTTGCGGACCAGTTGCTCGAGCTGGCGCGGGTCGCCCTGCACCTCGATCCCGCGCTCGCTGTCGAGCACTATGCGGCTCTGACGGTCGGGCCCGGCGGCGTCGCGCGCGGCGCTTTCCACCAGTTCGCCGAGGGCGACCAGGTCCTGCGGCAGATCGTGCTTCTCCGCCTCTACGCGCGAGAGCGACATGAGGTCGTTGACCAGGTTCTGCAGCCGCTTCGCCTCGCCCAGCACGGTATCGAGAAACTTCGCGCGCATTTCGGCCGGCGCCTTGCCCTGATCCTCGCGCAGCGTTTCGACGTATCCGATGATCGACGACAGCGGCGTGCGCAGTTCGTGGCTGGCGTTGGCCACGAAATCGGTATGCGCGCGGCTGATGTCGGCCTCGGCGGTCTGGTTGAGCAGTTCGATCACCCCCAGATTGTCGGTGAGCCGCTGGTAGTTCACGATCCAGATGTCACGCCGACGCACCAGGCCCTGCACCGTCGCCTGACCGCTGGCGCCGCGTTCGAGCAGCGCCACCGCTTCGGGGTGGCGGAAGGCGACGCGCAGATCCTGGCCGAGGATGTGCCCGCCGAGCAGGTTGCGCGCGGACTTGTTCGCAAGCGAGACGCGGCGATTTTCGGTTACCACCAGCGGTGTGCCGGCGTGCTCGATCAGTTCGCCCATCTCGTCGCGGTTGAACTGGCCGCTCGACACCCGTTCCATCGCCGGGGGAGGGGAGGCCACCGCCAGCCAGAGCGAACCCGCCCAGACCAGAACTACCGCAGCCACGAGCCAGAGCTGCACCCCGACGATCGCCATCGCCACTCCGGTGACGAACGCCAGCACCAGCGCGGCGACGGGATAGGCGCGGTCCGAATCCATTGTCGCGGGCATTAGCCATCGCCCGGCGCGCCTGCCAGCCGCGATTTTGCGCGTCGTCGGATGGACGCATTTGAAAGCGGAACGTCTGCAACTTGGTCAGAATGATCCGCCAGCTCGTGACGGTCCGCGCAGATCAGTGCTCCCTTCCGGCGCGCCAGAACGTTTGCGTCAGCGGCTCGACCAAATAGGAGAGGGCGGTGCGCTTTCTCAATGGAACCATAACCTCCGCCGGCAAGCCGGGCCGGAGGCCGCCATCCTCGCGGAACTGCCGGATGACCGACAGCTCCTCCGGCGGAACCTCCACCTGGATGCGGAAGAAGCGCTGGCCGGTTCGCTCGTCCTCGAAGCTGTCGGCGGAAACATTGGAGATCCGCCCGTTCAGAATGGGGAGATTCCTCTCCTGCAACGCGGAGAAGCGGATCTGCGTGGTCATTCCGACGCGCAGATCGTCGGCATCGGTGGGGGCGGCCTTCGCTTCGATCAGAAGCCTGCGATCCTGCGGCACGATCTCCATGACCGTGGCGCCCGGCGCGACGATGCCGCCGACCGTGAACGCGTTCAGGCCGACGACCCGCCCGCTCGCGGGCGCGCGGATCATGGCTCGCGCCAACTGCTCCCGCGTCGCCGCGAGCCGGGGAAGGAGTTCATCCAGGCGGACCTGGACTTCACGTAGCTGTGTCGCCACTTGCTCGAGCATCTGCCGTTCCAGCGAAACGATCTGCAGGCGGGCCTCTCCGGCCGCCTCCCTGGTGCGTGCGACATCGGCGCGATAGGCGCCGTGATTGCCGTCCAGTTCGGCGGCTGCGCGTTCAAGCGCCCGAATGCGGTTGATCGACACGAAGCCGCGCGAGGCGAGGCCCTGCAAACTCTCCAGTTCCTCGCCGATGAGCCTTCTCTGCTCCCGATTGGAGGTCATCTGGTGCTGGTAGCCGCCGATTTGCTCCAGCTGCTGGCGTGTGCGCTGGCCCAGGACGCCGCGCTCTGCCTGTATCGAATTGCGCCGAGCCTGGAACAGCAGCCGCTGCCCGCGCATCGCATCGTCCGCGAGGAGGCGGTCGTCCGCGGAAAGGCCTGCGAATTCCACGGGCTCGGCCACTTGCACCAGACCGTCCCTTTCCGCGAGCAGCCGAGCACGTTCGGCCCAGAGCGCGACGACCTCGCCAGCCAGGCCCCGTTCCGCGGCCACGACTTCCGAGGCCGAGATGGTCAGCAGGATAGCGCCCTGCCGCACCATCTGGCCCTCTTCGACCTGCAGGCTGGTGACGATCCCGCCGTCCCTGTGCTGGACGGCCTGCCGGTTGCCGGAAACGGCCACTATCCCTTCCGCGTAGGCGCCGGCGTCGAGCGGAATGAAGGCGGCGCTGCCAAGGAGACCGACAAAGAATATGCCGGCGATTACGGTGCCGAGCCTGGATTCCTTTCGCGCCGAATCGGCGGTTTCGGATTCATCGAAGGGCTGCGAGTCCTGCTCCGGGTTCCACCGCATGTAGTTCATGGCTTGGCGCCCTCACGAATAGGAACCACGTTGACCTGGGCGGCGCGGGTTCTGATGTCGTCCATCACCTCCTGCCGCGATCCGATTTGCGCAACCTGGCCGTCCTGCATGACGAGCAGGTTGTCGGCCGACGCCAGGATGGAGGCGCGGTGCGCCACGATGATGATCGCACTGCCGTGTACCTTGAGCGCGGCGATGGCCCGGGAGAGCGCCTCTTCCCCTTCCGCGTCGAGAGCCGAATTGGGCTCGTCCAGAACAAGTATCTTGGGCCTTCCATAAACCGCACGGGCAAGCGCGATGCGTTGCGCCTGGCCGGCCGAGAGCCTGCGCGCGTGCTGACCGATGGTTGTTTGATATCCTTGCGCAAGATCGAGTATCATTTGATGCACGCCGGCAAGCTGCGCCGCTTCGATCACGGCCTGATCGACGATCGGCTGCGGCACGCCTCGCTCGTTCGCAAAGCGGGAGATGTTCTCGCTGATCGTACCTGGCAGCAAAGCGCTGTCCTGCGGCAGGTAGCCGATGCGCAACGCGAGTTCCTCGGGATCCCAGTCGTCGAATTTCGCCCCGTCGATCCTCGCTTCTCCAAGATCGGGGACCACGGCGCCCGATGCGACCCGCGCGAGCGTGGACTTTCCGGCGCCGGAAGGACCGATGACGCCGAGTATCTGTCCTGGCGCGACATCCAGCGATACGTTCTTCAGTAGAAGCGCCGTGCCATCCTCATTACGCACGACCACTCGATCCAGCTTGAGGTGACCTTCCGGCTCGGGCAGCGCCGTGCGCTTCGACGCGATGCTCTCGCCGTCGTCGAACAACCGGTTGAGCGTCTTGAGCGCCATCCTGGCCTGACCGATCGTCGACCATGCCCCGACGAGCTGTTCGATCGGGGCGAGCGCCCGGCTGAGGAGAACCGACGCCGCGATAATGGCGCCGACCGAGATCTGGCCGTTGATCGCCAGCCATGCGCCCACACCGAGGGCGAGGGACTGCATGAACATGCGGAAGAACTTCACCAGCGAGTTGTAGCGGCTGCCGGCGAACTGCACCTCCGCGGCCGCGCGCAGGCCTTCGCCGCGGCCGCTCAGGCTTCGCGCCACCAGGCTTCGCCGCATGCCGAGAGCACGGACGACCTCGGCGTTGGCGACGATGGTCTCCTGAGCGGCGTAGGCGCTGCCCTGGGCGGCGTGCGCATGGTCGATCGGTTCCTTCGTTCTCCGCTCGTTGATCACCGCCAGAGCGACCAGAATGGCGGCGGCCAACAGCACGATGCCGCCCAATACCGGGTGCAGCATGCACGCCACGATCAGATACAGGGGCGCCCACGGAGCATCGAACATCGCGGTCGCCGCTTGGCCACCGAGGGCATTTCGCAAGACGTCGAATTCGCGCATCGCTTGCCTGGTGGCCGGCTCGTCCGCTTTGACCTTGGACCGGCTCATCAGGCGGTCGAGTATGTCGCCGGCCAGGAGCCGGTTGATCCGAAGCGAAACGCGCATCATCAGGTGACTGCGCACCGCGTCCAGCGCTGCCAGCGTGGCCAGGGCGATTGCGACGAGGGCCGTGACCCACATCAAGGTCGAGATGCCGCCGGTTGGGACCACGCGGTCGTAAACCTGCATCATGTAGATCGTCGGCGCGAGGTACAGGATATTGATCAGCGCGCTGAACGAAGCGGCTGCGAGGAGGTGAGGACGACAACTCGCAAGCGCGTCCTCCAGCGGTTTGGCCAGCTTTACCGAAAAGAGACGCATGATGGCATTTCCCGTCCGTCAGTTCGCAGGGTCCGCGCCGGGTGGAGAGCGGGGGGAGGCAACCACCCGGCGCGAATTTTCAAAACAGGAGATCGTCGTTCACGAGCTCTCGCCGCATGGCATCGAGCTGATCTCGAATGGCGTCCTGGCCCTCGGCGCTGACAAGGGGCTCTCTTACGAAGCCATTTCCCCGTGCGGCGTAATCTGCGGCGCCGACATCTCCCGGCGCCCCCCCGGGCACATGCCGGAATTCGCCGAAGAAGCGCGTGCCGAGATGATCTGAGTCGTCCCGACCGGGATCGGGAAGTGAGCGGAGAGCCAGGCGATCGATGGGAGGATTGATGAAATCCACCCCGTGGAAGAGATCATCGAAGCTGCGATACTCATAATCGCGGGTGTGCGAGCGGCCTTGATCGTTATCCGGGCGAGCTCCGTTCCCTGACGGTCCTGGACCCGGCTGCGGATTGGGTCCGGGGGCCTGATCGGTCGGCTCGGAATGACTATCCGATGCCGCGCCTCCCCCGTCCGACAGGAGGAAGTTCCCCATGTCGAGATCGGTTGCATCGACCCCGACCAGCCGGAGGGTTGCTCCGTCGATCGTCACGAGCGCGTCATTGCCGCTCTGCGTGATGACCACCGCCGTGCCGAAGGTCGCTCCGGTTACGCCGAGCGCCGCGATGTCGAGAAGATCCTCGCCAAGCCGGAAGTCCACGACGCGATCGTCGCCGCCGAAGACGAAGGTGTCGTCACCGCCGCCGCCGGCAAGATCGTCATCCCCCGCGCCGCCGTCGAGCCGGTCGTCTCCCGAGCCGCCGGACAGTGAATCGTCGCCGGCGCCGCCGTCGAGGATGTCGTCGCCCGAACCGCCCGACAGCGTGTCGTCGCCATTGCCGCCCGAAAGGACATCGTCCCCCGAGCCGCCACTCAGCCGGTCGTCGCCGCCGCGCCCTTCGAGCGTATCGTCGCCCGAGCCACCGTTCAGGACATCGTCGCGGGCGGTCCCGACCACATGATCGTTCGCCGAGCTGCCATTGCCCGCGGG
>CAMPIA010000052.1 GCA_946886175.1 uncultured Altererythrobacter sp. | reverse complement strand
CTGCTCGCCAGCGCCGCGCTGGGCGAGCGGACCACCGAATACGGCGTCTTCGGCCTCTACGAACCGATCCACGGCAGTGCGCCCGACATCGCCGGGCAGGGCAGGGCGAACCCGATGGCGACGATCCTCTCGGCCGCGATGATGCTGCGCCATTCGTTCGGCCGCGATGCCGATGCGGCGCGAATCGAAGCGGCGGTGGCCCGGGCGCTGGCGGATGGCGTGCGCGGCGCGGACCTCGGCGGCTCGGTCAGCACCACCGAGATCGGCGGCGCGGTGCTCGAACGGCTTTGACGATCCGCCTCGCCATCGTCCTGCCCACGCTCGACGAGCGCGACAACCTCGCGCCGCTGATCGAGCGGATCGCCGAAGCGCTCGGGCCGCAGGGCTGGGAGGCGATCGTGGTGGACGATTCCAGCGCCGACGGCACCGCCGACGAGGCCCGCCGCATCGCGCGCGCCGACCCGCGGGTCCGGGTGATCGAGCGGATTGGCCGGCGCGGACTGTCCTCCGCCGCGATCGAGGGTATCTGCGCGACCGCCGCGCCGTTCGTCGCGGTGATGGACGCCGACCACCAGCACGATCCCGCGCTCCTGCCCGCCATGCTGGCAGCAGTAGAAAGCGGCGAATGCGAGGTCGCGGTCGCCAGCCGCTTCGTTGCCGGCGCGAGCGCCGACGGGCTCGGCAGCAAGCGGCGCGAACGGGGCTCGCGCCTCGCCAACCGCCTGGCGCGCCGCCTTTCGGGCGTCGATCTCAGCGATCCGATGAGCGGCTACTTCCTGCTCGAAGCCGCCACCGCGCGCCGCCTCGCGCCGCGCCTTTCGGGCATCGGCTTCAAGATCCTGCTCGACCTCCTCGCCAGCGCCCCGCACCCGCTGCGGGTAAAGGAATTCCCGCTGCATTTCGCGGAGCGCCGCAGTGGCGCGAGCAAGCTCGACCGCGCGATCGCATTCGATTTCCTGATCGGCCTCTACGACAAGAGCTTCGGCCGCGTGGTCCCGACCCGCTTCGCGCTGTTCGGCACCGTCGGCGGGTGCGGGGTGCTGGTCCACCTCGCGGTGCTCGCGCTGCTCTATCGCGGTGCGGACATGGCCTTCCTCCCGGCGCAGGCGCTGGCGACCTTCGCCGCGATGACCTTCAACTTCTGGCTCAACAACTGGCTAACCTACCGCGACCGCCGGCTGCGCGGCGCGGCGGCGATGCTGCGCGGCTGGGCCGGCTTCTGCGCCACGTGCGCGGTCGGTGCGCTGGCCAACATCGCGGTCGCCGGCCTGCTCAAGGGGCAGGGGCTCCACTGGCTCCTCGCCGCCGGGGCGGGGATCGTGGTCGGCGCGGTGTGGAACTACGCCCTGTCGAGCCGCTTCGTGTGGAAGCGCGGCTAGCGCCACCCGTCGAGCCACATCCACAAGGCGAAGCTGTGCCGCCCTTCGAGCGGGGCGGCGCTGAGGATCGGGTAGAACCACGCGAACAGCGCCGCGCTCGCGATCAGCGTCGCCGTGGTCAGCTTTCGCCAGCCCCGGCAACGCAACGCGTCGAGCGCCAGCGCCAGCGCGGCGAGCAGGAAGCAGCTCGGCAGGAAGTAGTGATAGTAGAACTGGACCGGCTTGTTCACCACCATCCAGAAGCCGAGGCTGACCGCGTAAAGCACCGCCACCGCCAGCGCCGCGCGGTCGCCCCTGACGCTCCGCCACACCGCCCAGATCATCGCCGGCAGCCCGAGCAGCATCGTCAGCGGGTTGCCGATCAGCACGATCCCGCGCTGCGCCCCGTCGATCGGCTCGTAGAGATACCAGATCGCGCGCAGGTTGAAGAGCCACTCGGGCCAGCGCGACTGGTACGGGTGCGGCTCGACCACGCTTTCCTGCATCGCGATCATCTGCCGGTGCAGCTCGACGAAGCCGCCGGGCGCGAGCGCGCCGTGGGCGACGAAATACGCGGGCAGAAAAGTCGCCCAGTAAACCCCGAGCGGCATCACGCCGAGCCACAATGCAGCTTCGAGCAGCGAGACCCCGGGCACCGGAATTCCGCGCTGGCTCGCGAACGGCCGCCGCCGCCCCGCCGCGAGCCGCGCGGCGAGGAAAGCGAGCCCCGGTAGCACCGCGATCGGCGCGGCGTTCCACTTCGCCGCCATCGCCAGACCCAGCGCCGCGCCCGCGAGCGCGAGCCGCCAGCGCCCGTTCTCGGGCTCTCGCACCGCCGCCGCGCATTGCCACAGCGCGAGCGCGAGGAAGGCGACGAAGAACACGTCGAGCATCGCGATCCGGCTGTGCACGAACAGCGCGAACCCGCTCGCCAGCAGCACTCCATAGGCGATCGACGCGTAGCGCGACCCGCTGGCGAACCACAGCGCGCGCATGAAGGCGTAGAGCGCGCCCGTTCCGGCGAAGGCCGGGACGATCCGCCAGCCCCAGGAATTGTCGCCGAACAGGGCGATACCCAGCGCGATCAGCTCCTTGCCCAGCAGCGGATGCTCGCGGTTGAGATATTCGCTGCCGTCCAGCAACGCGCGCGCCGCCGGCAGGTAATGGACTTCGTCGAAATAGGGGATGCCCGGCACCGCGAGCCGAACGAGGCAGAGCACGAAGAAACCGATCGCGAGCGCGGCGTGCCACCCGATCGGGTCGCGCGGATGATCGGGCGCTCGGTTCATCGGCCCCGGGATAGGGGTCGTCCCTGAATGGAGCAAGCCATGCGACGGCGGTATCTTCCCATCGATGAAACATCGGTGGTATAATTGCGCTCGAACCGATCGACGGAGAAAGTTGGATCGGACGGGGATCGCTTCCGGGGGCGCAGGCATTGGAGCTGCGCAATGACTCGAGATATTCGCTGCATGGTGTTGGGACACAAGGTCGATGACGGCCGTGTTCGCACGCCCGACGACGAGGTGACCGGCCGGTGCCGCTGGTGCGGCCGCCGGGTCGAGCAGCACGGCAACGGCTGGAAATTGCGCACCCGGGGCCGGTGAGCGCTCGTTCGCGTGCTTGCCGCCCGCCGCCGTGCTCGGTAGAGCGCGCGCCATGAAGAAGACCACCGGCATGGACCGCGCGACCACGCGCACCTGGCGCCCCGCGACGCAGGCGGTGCGCGGGGGCACCTGGCGCAGCGAACACGGCGAGACGAGCGAGGCGCTGTTCCTCACCTCGGGCTACACTTACGACAACGCCGCCACCGCGGCCGCGCGCTTCGCGGGCGAGGCCGAGGGCATGACCTACTCGCGGCTTCAGAACCCGACCGTCGCCATGCTCGAGGAACGGATCGCGCTGATGGAAGGCGCCGAGGCGTGCCGCGCGCAGGCGAGCGGCATGGCCGCGATGACCGCAGCGCTGCTGTGCCAGCTTTCCGCCGGCGACCACGTGGTCGCGGCGCGCGCGGCGTTCGGTTCGTGCCGCTGGCTGGTCGACCATCTGTGTCCGCGCTTCGGGATCGAGACCACGGTGATCGACAGCTCCGACAACGCGGCCTGGGAAGCCGCGATCCGGCCGAACACCAAGGTCTTCTTCTTCGAGACCCCGGCCAACCCGACGCTCGACGTGGTCGATCTCGCGCATGTCTGCGGACTGGCCAGGTCGCACGGGATCGTCAGCGTGGTCGACAACGCCTTCGCCACCGCCGCGCTTCAGCGCCCGCTGGAATTCGGGGCCGACGTCGTCGCCTATTCGGCGACCAAGCTGATGGACGGGCAGGGCAGGGTGCTCGCCGGCGCGGTCTGCGGCACGAAGCAGTTTATCGACGAGGTCCTGCTGCCGTTCCAGCGCAACACCGGGCCCAACCTCTCCCCGTTCAACGCCTGGGTCGTGCACAAGGGGCTCGAGACGCTCAGCCTGCGCGCGCACAAGCAGAGCGAGAACGCGCTCGAACTCGGCCGCCTGATCGAGGGGCGCGTCCGCCGCGTGCTCCATCCGGGCCTCGAAAGCCATCCCGGCCACGCGCTGGCGATGAAGCAGATGGACGCCGTCGGCCCGATCTTCGCCTTCGAGGTCGGCGACCGCGCGCAGGCCTTCGCGGTGCTCGATGCGCTCGAGCTGATCGACATCTCGAACAACATCGGCGACGCGCGCAGCCTCATGTGCCACCCTGCGAGCTCGACCCATGCCGGCATGACCGAAGACGCGCGCATCGAGATGGGCGTGACCGAAGGTCTGCTGCGCATCAACGTCGGGCTGGAGGATGTCGAGGATCTGAAGGAAGACCTCGACCGCGCGCTCGGGCTGGCGGGGTTATAGCCGGTTAGCGCAACACCGCCCTTTACCGCGCACCGCGCTTTCCGTTATCCTCGGCCGCGATGAAACAACTGTTCCAGCATGCCGCGATCACCGATGGAATCGTCGTCCGGGTGGCGGTGAATTTCCTGCCCGAGCAGTCGCAGCCCGAGGCGGGCAAGTGGTTCTGGGTCTATCATATCCGGATCGAGAACGGCTCGCACGAGCGGGTCCAGTTGATCACCCGTCACTGGCGCATCACCGACGCGCGCGGGATGGTCAATATCATCGATGGCGAGGGGGTGGTCGGCGAAATGCCGGTGCTCGCGCCGGGCGAGAGCCACGACTACGTCTCGGGTTGCCCGCTCCCCACGCCGCACGGATCGATGGAAGGCTTCTACACCTTCCACCGCGCCGATGGCACGCCGCTGGAAGTGCGCATCCCCTTCTTCCCCCTCGCCGCCCCGGCGACGGCGGATTAGCCCCGGCGCACGATTGCGGCGTCCTTCGCTTGCCGCTATCCGCACCCGCACCATGAAGCGCACGCACCTGCCTCTCAACGCCCTGCGCGTCTATGACGCGGCGGCGCGCCATCTCAGCTTCACCCGCGCGGCGGACGAGCTGGCGGTGACGCCCGCGGCGGTCGGCCAGCAGATTCGCGCGCTCGAGGATCACCTCGGCACCGTGCTGTTCCGCCGCACCTCCAAGGGGCTGGAGCTGACCGAGGAGGGCCTGGCCGGGCTCGACGCCTTGCGCGAAGGGTTCCTCCGGTTCGAGGAATCGGTCCAGGCGATGCAGGCCGGGCAGGCGAGCGACCGCTACACGATCGCCGCCCCGCGCGAGTTCTACGCCCAGTGGCTGGCCCCGCGCCTCGCCGATTTCCGCGCCGCCAACCCCGGCATCCGCTTCCGCTTCGTCGCCGACGAGAATGCCGACTTCACCGAGACCAATCTCGACGTCGCGGTGCGGCTGGTCGATGGGCCGGGCGAGCTCGAAGGGGTCGAACTCGCGCCTGCGCGCCGCGTCGTCGTCGCCGCGAAGGACGCAAGCGCGGAGGTGCTGGCGGCCTGGATCGACTGGCCCGGCGCACCGCTGCCCGAAGGGGCGGAGGCGAGCGTCGAGGTCGGCAACGCCGGCCAGGCGCTGTCGTGCGCGGTCGCGGGCCGCGGCACGGCGGTGCTGCCCTATCTGCTGGTCGAAGACGCGCTCGAGGATGGCCGCCTGACCGCGCTCGAAGGGCCCGACGAAGGCCGCCGTGCCTACTGGCTCGTCGCCCCGTTGCCGCAGTGGCGGCAGAAGAAGGTCAAGGCGCTGGTCAGCTTCCTGACCGGCTGATAGCGCGGCCGCGATGCTCGATTCCCTGCGCGCCTTCATCGACACGCACAGCGCGGTGATCGGGCTCGTGATCCTGGCGGCGATGTTCGCCGAGTTCATCCGCGAGCGTCACCCGGTCTCGGTCGTCTCGCTGCTCGGCGCCTGCGTGTTTCTAGCCACCGGGCTCCTCGATGCCGAGGGGCTGTTCTCCTCGTTCTCCAACAGCGCCCCGATCGCGATCGGGGCGATGCTGATCATCTCGGGCGCGCTCATGCGCACCGGGGCGATCGACGCGATCATCAACGTGATCGTCGCGCGCGCGGAGAAGCACCCGCGGCTCGCGCTGGTCGAGGTCTTCGCGGGGATGCTGATCGCCTCGCCGTTCATGAACAACACGCCGGTCGTCATCATCATGATCCCGATCATGTTCCGCATGGCCGAAGTGACCGGCATTCCGGTCAAGCGGCTGCTCATGCCGATGTCGATCCTCGCGGTGATCGGCGGCTGCCTCTCGCTGATCGGCACCTCGACCAACCTGATCGTCGACGGGATCGCGCGCAAGGAGGGGCTGGAGCCGTTCGGGATCTTCGAGATCACGCCCTACGGCCTCGCCGGTCTCGCCGCCGGGATCGTCGCGGTGATCGTGCTGAGCCCGCTGCTGCCCAGGGATCCGGTCTCGACCGAAGGCGCGGGGGCCAGCGGGGAAGATCGCGAGTTCCTCACCGAGCTCACCGTGCGCCCCGACAGCGAGCACCTCGACAAGCTGCTGACCGACCTGCCGCTGTTCAAGCGCAAGGCCAGGCTGATCGGGCTCAAGCGCGGCGGCGAGACGATCCGCCACGGGCTAAGCGAGCGCCACTTGCGCGCCGGGGACAAGCTGGTCGTGCGCACCACCAACGTCGAACTCATCACGCTGCGCGAGAACAGCGATTTCGATATCGGGATCGGCGGCACCGCCGCGCCGGCCGACGCGAGCGGGCAGGTGGTCGAGACGATGATCTCCCCCTCGCACCCCTCGATCGGGCGGCGGCTGGGCGACATTCCGTTCCTCCACCGCCTGCGCGTGCGGCTGATCGGCATCTCGCGGCACAACCACCAGCCCGGGCCCGACCTGGGCGGGGTCCGCATGCGCGCGGCCGATCGCCTGCTCGTCACCGGCGAGCCGCGCGAGATCGAGCGCCTGCGCGAGAACCAGCACCTGCTCGGCGTAGATCTGTCGCAGACCCGCGCGTTCCGCCGCAGCAAGGCGCCGATCGCCGTCCTCGCGCTTGCCGCCACGGTCACGCTCGCCGCGCTCGACGTGCTGCCGATCTCGGTCGCGGCGATCCTCGCCATCGGCGTCATCCTCGCCACGCGCTGCATCGACGCGGAGGAGGCGTGGGGCTCGATCGACGGCGACGTGCTGATCCTGATCGTCGCCATGCTCGCGGTCGGCACCGGGCTCGAGCAGGCGGGCAGCGTCGCGCTGATGGTCTCGGGGATCACCCCGCTGCTCACCAGCGCCTCGCCCGCGATGCTGATCTTCCTCGTCTATTTCATCACCCTGCTGCTGTCCGAGCTGCTGAGCAACAACGCGGTCGCCGCGATCGTCACCCCGGTGGTGATCAAGCTCGCGGTCGACCTGGGCGTGGACCCGCGCCCGCTGGTGATCGCGGTGATGATCGGCGCCTCGGCCTGCTTCGCCACCCCGATCGGCTACCAGACCAACGCGCTGGTCTATACCGCGGGCGAATACCGCTTCGCCGACTTCGTGAAGATCGGGGTGCCGATGAACATCATCGTCGGCCTCGCGGTGTGCTCCGCGCTGCTGTTCTTCGGCTAGCCGCCGCCTCGCAACCAGGCGAGCGCGCCGCCTTCCATCCCCTTGAACTTGGGCCACCCCTCGCGGCTGTCGGCGAGGGGAGTGAGGAGCAGCGCGGCGCCGTCGGGCAGTTGCCATTTGATCCGGTGATAGAGCTTCGAGCGGGTCAGCCCGCTGCGCACCAGCCACAAACCCTCGGCCAGCGGATGCGCGTCGCCGTGAAGATCGAGCGCGACCTCGCCCGCTGCGTCCCCCTCGATCTTAACCGCGACCCGCCTCCGCTGGCGGAGGGTTTGTGGGTGGTGCGCCGCGGGCGGAGTCGGGAGGAGCGCTATG
>CAMPIA010000051.1 GCA_946886175.1 uncultured Altererythrobacter sp. | reverse complement strand
GTTCCTCGTCCTCGTCCTGCGGCTGGTCGAACAGCATGTCGAGCGCGATCGCCTTCGCGCCCATGCCATCGAGATTGCGCAGCGCCGCTGCGAGCAGCCCGCGATCGAGCGGCGAGCGCTTGCGCGCGTTGATCAGCGTCTGATCGTTGTAGACGACGAGAAGGATGCGTTCGTCCTGCGCCACCGCGTTGCGGTCAGCATCGAGGTAGACGCGAAAATCGTACATCGCGCGTTCGGCGTCGGTCACCCCGGGGATCGTCTGTTCGCCGAAACCCCAGCCGAAACGGGCGACCAGCAGCGCGAGCAGCACCAGCGTGCCCGTCAGCGCCAGGCGCCGCGGGCCGGCCTCGCGCACATTGCGCCAGCCGCGTCTGATAAAATTCGGCTTCGCCTCGTCGCTCAAAATCCGCCCTCCCCGCGGAAAGATGCGCGACCCGTTTCGGCTTATCTTTTCGGGGATTGTAGAAATCGCGCGGCGACTTGGAAACCCCCGGCCCGGTTTTATTCGGTTTCGGTCCAGGCGAGAACCGGTTTCCTCGCCGCCAGCGTTTCGTCGAGCCGGCGGCGCGGGGCATAATAGGGGGCCTGTTTCATGCGCGCGTCGCCCGCCTTCGCCCGCTCGGCGACGCTGCGCAGCGCGGCGATGAACTGGTCGAGGCCGGCCTTGCTCTCGGTCTCGGTCGGTTCGATCAGCATCGCGCCGTGGACGACGAGCGGAAAGTACATCGTCATCGGGTGATAGCCCTCGTCGATCAGCGATTTGGCCAGGTCGAGCGTCGAGAGCCCCTCGCCGAAGCCACGATCGCCGAACAGCGCCTCGTGCATGCACGGGCCGCTATGGCCGAACGGCGCCTCGAGCAGGTCGTCGAGACTGCGCAGGATATAGTTCGCGTTGAGCACCGCGTCCTCCGCGACCTGCGCCAAGCCATCGGCGCCGTGACTGAGGATGTAGGTCAGCGCGCGGGTGAACATGCCCATCTGGCCGTGGAACGCGGTCATCCGGCCGAACGCCTGCGTGTGCTCGAACTCGGCGGCGTTCTCTTCCTCGACCAGGTGGACCACGCCGTGCTTGTCGCGCGCGGTGAATGGAAGCGGGCCGAAGGGCGAGAGCGCCTCCGACAGGACCACCGGCCCCGAGCCCGGTCCTCCGCCGCCATGCGGGGTGGAGAAGGTCTTGTGCAGGTTGATGTGCATCGCATCTACGCCGAGATCGCCCGGCCGCACCTTGCCGACGATGGCGTTGAAATTCGCGCCGTCGCAATAGACGAAGCCGCCCGCCGCATGGACCGCGTCGGAGATCGCCTTCATGTCGGGCTCGAACAGGCCGCAGGTGTTGGGATTGGTGATCATCACCGCGGCGACATCCGGGCCGAGCCGCGCCTCGAAGGCGGCGAGATCGACGCGGCCGTCCTTGTTGGCGGGAATGTCCTCCACCCGGTAGCCGGCGAAGGCGGCGGTGGCGGGATTGGTGCCGTGCGCGCTTTCGGGCACGAGGATCACCTCGCGCGCGTCGCCACGCGCTTCCAGCGCGGCGCGGATGCACAGGATACCGCACAGTTCGCCGTGCGCGCCCGCCTTGGGGCTCATCGCGACGCCGTGCATGCCGGTGAGGTCGAGCAGCCAGAAAGCGAGCTCGTTGATGACTTCGAGGGCGCCGGGCACCGTCGAAACCGGTTGGAGCGGGTGCATGTCGGTAAAGCCCGGCATGCGCGCGACTTTCTCGTTCAGGCGCGGGTTGTGCTTCATCGTGCACGATCCGAGCGGGAAGAGCCCGAGATCGATTGCATAGTTCTGACGGCTGAGACGCGTGTAGTGGCGGATCGTCTCGGGCTCGGACAGGCCGGGGAGGCCGAAGCTCTCGCTCCGCTCCATCCCGCCGAGGCGGTTCGCGCCGCCTTCGATCTCCGGCAGGTCGACGCCGGTGGTGTCGGTGCCCGCGATCTCGAAGATCAGCGGCTCTTCCAGCATCAGCGCGCGGTTGCCGGTGGCGGTGGCCGGGCCGGCGTGCATGCCGTCGTCGGCAGTGGTCATTTCGGGCTTCCACCCGGATTTGTTGGGCGCGTTCATGCCGGCACCTCCGAGCCTAGAATTCGTTCGAGCGCGGAGGCGAGCGTTTCGACGTCCTCCTCGGTGGTGGTTTCGGTGACCGCGATCAGCAATCCGTCCTTGAGCGCCGCTGCGCGCGGGAACAGCCGCCCGAGCGAGACGCCGGCGAGGATCCCGTCGTCGGCCAGCTTGCGGACGACTTCGCGCGCATCGGTACCCAGCAGAATCGTGAACTCGTTGAAGAAGCTGTCGTTGAGCACCTTCACGCCCGGTATCTCGGCGAGCCGCTCGGCCGCCTTGCACGCCAGCGCGTGGTTCCACGCCGCGAGCCGCCGCAGCCCCTTCTCGCCGAGCAGCGTCATGTGAACCGAGAACGCCAGCGCGCAGAGCCCGCTGTTGGTGCAGATGTTGCTCGTGGCCTTCTCGCGCCGGATGTGCTGTTCGCGGGTCGAGAGGGTGAGCACGAAGCCGCGCTTGCCCTCGGCATCCTGCGTCTCGCCGCACAGCCGCCCGGGCATCTGGCGCACATGCTTGGGATCGCGCACCGCGAACAGACCGAGATAGGGCCCGCCGAACTGGAGGCCCACGCCGATCGCCTGGCCTTCGCCCACCACGATGTCCGCGCCGAGCTCGCCCGGGCTCAGAATCGCCCCCAGCGCCACCGGCTCGGTGTTGACCGCGATCAGCAGAGCGCCCTTGTCGTGCGCCGCCTGGGCGATCGCGGCGAGGTCGGGAATCCGGCCGAGTATATCAGGGTATTGCACCACGACGCACGAGGTCTGGTCGTCGATCCGCGCGATCAGCCCGGTATTGTCGGGCGCGCCTTGCAGCGTCGGCAGCGCATCGGCGATTTCGTCGTCGGTGAACTTGGCCATCGTGCGCACGACTTCGGCGTAGTGCGGGTGCAGCGCGCCCGAGAGCACCGCCCGCTTGCGCTTCGTCACCCGCGCCGCCATCGCCACCGCTTCCCAGCACGCGGTCGAGCCGTCGTACATCGAGGCGTTCGCCACCGCGCAGCCATAGAGCCGCGCGACCTGGCTCTGGAACTCGAACAGCATCTGCAGCGTGCCCTGCGCGATCTCGGGCTGGTAGGGCGTGTAGGCGGTCAGGAACTCGCCCCGCTGGATAATGTGATCGACCGAAGCGGGCACATGATGGCGATATGCGCCCGCGCCGAGGAAGAAAGGCGCGTCGGCCGCGGCAAGGTTCTTCTTGCTGAGCCGCCGCATATGCCGCTCGACCGCCATCTCGCTAGCGTGGAGCGGCAGGCCCTCGATCGGGCCGGAGAGGCGCGCTGCCTCGGGCACGTCGACGAACAGGTCGTCGATCGAACTGGCGCCGATCGTCGCGAGCATCTCGCCGCGGTCGGTGTCGGTCAGGGGGAGGTAGCGCATGTCGGTGAGGTCCGGGTTGGAGGATCAGACGGAAGGTGTGGCGGTCGTCGCGTAAAGCGGAGCAAGGTCGGCCAGCGCGCAGGCGAACTTCGCCGGGCCGGTGTGCGTGGTGCGCATCCACGGCGCCATCCAGATGCGGAAGCCCGCATCGCGCGCGCGGCGGCAAAACGCATAGTCTTCCGACAACAGGTGGCGCGTCTCGGGCTCGATCATCGGATGGAACAGCGCGACGAGTTCGTCGCCGATCTCGTCGGACGACAGGTCGGCGGCGCCCGGCCGATAGGCCAGTTCAGGATGCCGCGTGTACAGGCTTTCGATCACGTCGCGGCGGATAATCATCAAGCCGGTGCCGAGCCTGGCAAGCTCGACCGGCGCATCGAGCCTGAAGCCCGCCTTGCCGTCCAGCAGCTCCATCGCGAACGCGCCGCCGAAACGTTCGAGCTGGCGCGGGTCGTCGGCAGCGAGCCCCTTGTCGGCGGCGGCGGCGACCGCGTGCCAGTTGATCTCGCGCTTGGGACAGGGCGCGCCGATGATCGCGAGATCGGGATCGGCCTGCATCCGGCGAACGAGGTCGATCACCTGCGCCGGGTCGAACCCGATGTCGCCATCGAGGAACAGCAAGTGGGTGCACGCGGAGCGCAGGAACATGCTCGCCATCGCGTTGCGCACGCGATCGATCGAGGGATTGTGGCTCAACTGCGCGAAAGTGCACGCTATCGCCTGCCGGTCGGCGAGCGAGGCGAGTTCGAGCACGCCGCGCAGGTAAGGCGCCTGCGCCCCGTCGTAGAGCGGGGTGGCCACCATCAGCGAGGCGCGCTGCGCCGAAGCGGAGGGCTCGCCGCCCGTCACAGCCCCTCGACGAAGCTCTTGTAGGCAGCCGAGTCCATCAGCCCTTCGAGCTGCGCGGTGTCGGCGATGGTCAGCTTGAAGAACCAGCCCTCGGCTTCGGGGCTCGAGTTGACCAGCGCGGGATCGTTCTCGAGCGCGTCGTTGGTTTCGGTGACTTCGCCGCTGATCGGGGCGTAAACGTCGCTCGCGGCCTTGACGCTCTCGACCACGGCGGCGTCCTTGCCCTTGTCGACCGTGGCGCCAACCGCGGGCAGCTCGACGAAGACGATGTCGCCGAGCTGGCTCTGCGCATAATCGGTGATGCCGACTGTCGCCGTCATTGGGGCAGTATCGCCCTCGACGTCGATCCATTCGTGTTCGTCGGTGAAGTAACGGGCCATCACTTGTCTCCGCGGTAGTAGTTGTGGGGCACGAAGGGCGTGGGCGCGACCTTTGCAGGCAGGCGCTTGCCCCGGACTTCGATTTCGAGCGCGGTGCCTTGGGCGGCATGCGCCGAGGCGACATAGGCCATCGCGATCGGGTGGCCGAGCGTGGGCGCGAAACCGCCGCTGGTGACGCGGCCGACCTCCTCCTCGCCTGCATAGACCAGCGCGCCCTCGCGCGCGGGCAGGCGACCTTCGAGCGTGAGACCGACGCGCTTCGTCTCGGTTCCACTCTCGAGCAGGCCGAGCACGCGCTCGGCCCCCGGGAAGCCGCCTTCGGCGCGGCGGCGCTTGCTGATCGCGAAGCCGAGGTCGGCCGATACCGGATCGGTCTCGGGCGAAAGATCGTGGCCGTAGAGCGGAAGGCCCGCCTCGAGCCGCAGCGAATCGCGCGCGCCGAGGCCGATCGGGCGGACCGCATCGTCGGCGCAGAGCCGCGTGGCGATCGCTTCGGCGTGTTCTTCGGGGATCGAAAGCTCGAACCCGTCCTCGCCGGTATAGCCCGAGCGGCCGATGCCGATCTCGATCTCGCCGAAGGTGAACGACGTACCTTGCATGAACTTGAGATCCCCCGATGACCTCACCGAACACACGGCCGATCGCGGCGGCAGCTTCGGGGCCCTGCAGCGCGAGCAGCGCCCGCTCGTCGAGGTGGGTGAGGGTGATCTCGTCCGGCAGGTGCTCGCGCAGATGGGCGATATCGTCCCACTTGGTCGCGCCGTTGACGACGACGTAGTAAGTCGGCGTCTCGCGGGTTCCGTCTTCTTTGGCGGGCGTGACGTTGGTCACCATCAGATCGTCGAGAATGCCGCCGCTATCGTCGAGCAGCAACGAATAGCGGATGCGGCCCGGCTTGAGCGCGGAGATGTCGCCCGGCAGCAGCGCCTCGAGCGCTTCGGCGGCGCCTTCCCCCGAGACGATCAACTGCCCCATGTGGCTGACATCGAACAGCCCGGCATGGGCGCGTGTCCACTCGTGCTCGGCGACGATGCCCTCGTACTGGATCGGCATTTCGTATCCGGCGAAGGCCACCATGCGCGCGCCCCGGGCGCGATGCCAGGCATCGAGCGGGAGCTTCGCGGGTCCGGCGGTAATATCGTCGTCGCTCAATCGTCATCCCCGACAGCACGCGCCGCCCCGACCACCGGAGCGAATTTCACATGCCCCCTCTGTCGGGAAACCTGAGAGCTTGGCCGGGGAAACCGGCTTACACCTTCGGTGGCCCCGCCGGAGCGGAGCGCTTTCCAGAGTGTCATCCGGCGCGCGGTCCCTTGTGCCTGAGAGTTTCCGGGGCGGTTGCTCCTTCGGCGTCACGGCTGCCCAGGGGCGCCGCGATCTCTCCCGCGCGACGGCCGCAGAATCGCTCCCGCGGTCGACCGGTCTGCCCTGCGCGATTCGCCCGGCCCGGTCAATCGAGATTGGGGCGCAGCCAGCGCTCGGCGGTCGACAAGTCGACCCCGCGCCGCGCCGCATAGTCTTCAAGCTGGTCGCGCCCGATCCGCGCGACGCCGAAATACTGGGCCTCCGGGTGCCCGAAATAGAATCCGCTGACCGCCGCGGTCGGCAGCATGGCGTAGCTCTCGGTGAGCTCCAGCCCGGCGTTCGCCCCGGCGTCGAGCAGTTCGAACAGCACCGGCTTCAGGCTGTGATCGGGGCATGCGGGATAGCCCGGCGCCGGGCGGATGCCGCGGTATTCCTCCTTGATCAGCGCCTCGTTGGTGAGCTGCTCGCCCTCGGCATAGCCCCACAGCTTGGCGCGCACATGGCGGTGCAACGCTTCGGCGAAAGCTTCGGCGAGCCGATCGGCGAGCGCTTTCAGCAGGATGTCGGAATAGTCGTCCTTGTCCTCGCGGAAGCGCGCCGAGTGCGGCTCGGCCCCATGGATTCCGACCGCGAAGCCGCCGATCCAGTCGCCTGCGGGGTCGATGAAATCGGCGAGGCACATGTTCGCCCGGTCGCGCGACTTCTTCACCTGCTGGCGCAGGAAGGGGAACACGACATGCTCCTCCCGATCCTCGAGATGCACGGTCACATCATCCCCGTCACGCGCACAGGGCCACAGGCCTGCGACGCCCTTGGCGGTCAGCCATTTCTCCGCAACGATCCGGTCGAGCATCGCATCGGCATCGCGCTTGAGGTCGCGCGCGGTCTCGCCCACCACCTTGTCGTCGAGGATCGAGGGATATGTTCCGTGCAGTTCCCAGGCGCGGAAGAACGGCGTCCAGTCGATATACTCGCGCAAGTCCGCGAGCGGCCACGCCTCGAACGCATGCACCCCGGGCTGGTTCGGCGGCGCGGGCTTGTCGCTGAGATAGGCGTCATAGTAGTTCGCGCGCGCCTCCTCGACGCTGAGCAGCGCGCTCTTGCCCTTGCCCTCGCGCGCGTCGCGGACCTTGACGTATTCGTTCGCGGTGTCCTCGACGAAGCCGTCGCGCTGGGTGTCGGAGAGCAGCCGGCTGGCGACGCCGACCGCGCGGCTGGCGTCGAGCACATGGATCACCGGACCGTCGTAGGCCGGATCGATCCGCAGCGCGGTGTGAACCTTGCTGGTGGTCGCGCCGCCGATCAGCAGCGGCATCGTCATCCCCGCGGCCTTCATCTCCTCGGCGACGGTGACCATCTCGTCGAGCGAGGGGGTGATGAGGCCCGACAGGCCGATCATGTCGGCCTTCTCTTCGCGGGCGGTTTCGAGGATCTTGGTCCACGGCACCATGACCCCGAGGTCGATCACCTCGTAACCGTTGCACTGAAGCACGACGCCGACGATATTCTTGCCGATATCGTGCACGTCGCCCTTCACGGTCGCCATCACGATCTTGCCCTTGGCCTTGCGCTCTTCCGGCGCGAGCTTGTCCTTCTCCGCCTCGATGAACGGGATGAGGTGCGCGACCGCCTTCTTCATCACGCGCGCGGACTTCACGACCTGCGGCAGGAACATCTTGCCGGCGCCGAACAGGTCGCCGACGACGTTCATGC
>CAMPIA010000050.1 GCA_946886175.1 uncultured Altererythrobacter sp. | reverse complement strand
CGGCATAGGCGGTGACCGAGATGTCGACCTTCTTGATGACGGTCTCGACCTCGGTGTGCGCTTCCCACAACGGCTTGCCGGTTTCGCGCGCGATCAGTTCGGCGAGCTTGTCGGCCTGCTTGCGCACTTCGTTGGCGAAGCGTCGGCACAACTCGATGCGTGTCGCCAGCGGCTGCGCGGCCCAGGCGGGCCAGGCGCGACGCGCGCGATCGACGGTCGCCTCGACATCGCCGACCGGACTGCGCCACAGTTCCCTGCCGGTCGCAGGCTCGAACGAGATGATTTCACTGGTACTCACGGACGCTGGATTTCCCTGCATTCTGGACGCTTACGGCCAATGGCACATGGCGCGGTGAGCGACAAATTCAATGGCGTTGAGCCCGGCCTCGGTCGTTCGCCGCGCCGTGGCCCGACGGAGGCGGCGGTTCGCCATGGGCTGCGCCCATGCGCCGGACGGAGACTATCTTCTCCTCCAGCGGCTTCCAGTCGTCGCGCTGATCGATCGCCGACCAGATCGTCTCGACCTCGTCGATCAGCATCGATTCGGGGTGATCCTCGGTCCAGTAAGGATGGTCGGTCGCGGTCGCGCGATAGCCATCGAGCGCTTCGGCCAAGCCGCCTTCGGCGCCGCGCCCTCCGCGATGGCGGTAGAAGAACGCGTCGGGCTGCGCGCCGCTTTCGCGCATCGCTGCCTCGCACGCCGCTACCAGCGCGCCATCGCGCTCCGCCCCACGCGATTCGACGCCGAGCCGCCAGCACCACCGGCGCGCCACCGCCGCCATGTACAGCGGCCCGAACCGCTCGAGCGCGGCGATCAGCGATGGCGCATCGGCGAGCAGGCGCAGCGCGACCGCGAACTGGCCGAGGCTCCAGTGCACCGCCTCCGGCTGCCGCCCGAATGCGTAGAGTCCGCTCCGGTCGAAATAGGCTGCGGTGAAGCTCGAATCCCACCGTGGCAGCCAGCGCCAGGGGCCGTAATCGAAACTCTCCCCGGTCACGTTCATGTTGTCGGTGTTGAGCACGCCGTGGACGAAGCCGGCGGCCATCCAGCTCGCGGCGAGATCCGCGAGCCGCTCGACCACCTGATGCATCAAGATCACCGCGGGCTCGCTGCGCCCCGGCGCATCCGCGGGCGGCTGCGGACCCGGAAACTGCGCGAGGCAGTAATCGACCAGTTCGGCCATGTGCTCCCGTTCCTCGAGCGCGAGCAGCCGCTGGAACGTGCCGATGCGGATATGTCCGTGACTGAGCCGCACCATGACCGCCGAACGCGTGGGCGAGGGCTCGTCGCCCCGCCACAGCTCCTCGCCGGTCTCGATCACCGAGAACGTCTTGGAGGTATAGACCCCCAGCGCCTCGAGCATCTCGGTCGCGAGAATCTCGCGCACCGCGCCCTTGAGAGTCAGCCGTCCATCGGCGGTGCGGCTATGAGGGGTCGTCCCCGAACCCTTGGTGCCGAGGTCGAGCAGCCGGCCGCTGCCGCGCGCGGCCCCGTCGCGCAATTGCGCGAACAGAAAGCCGCGCCCGTCGCCGATCTCCGGATTGTACACCCGGAACTGGTGCCCGTGATAGCGCAGCGCGAGCGGCCCCGGCAGGTTGCCGGGCAACGGCGCAAATCGCGCGAAATGTTCGACCCACGCCTCGTCGTCGAGCTCGCCCAGCCCCACCGCTGGATCCCAGCGACGATTGCGGAAGCGCAGCGTGGCGGAGGGAAACGACGCCGGCTCGACCGGATCGGCGAGCCAGTTGGCCAGCGCGACGATCGCGGGATCGGGGCGATAGGGTGACGCTTGCGGTTCTTCGCGCATCGGGCGATAGTGCGCGTCTGCGGTCACGGTGGCAATCAAGCGCCGGACTTTGCGGAAAATTTGACACAGGAAACTCCCGGAAACCGATGGACACAGGATTTACCGACCGCTTCTGGGACAGCCCGGACGGTCTGAAGCTGCACTTCCGGGACTATCCGGGGCCGGACGACCGGGCGCCGGTGCTGTGCATGCACGGCCTCACCCGCAATGCGCGCGACTTCGCCGGCCTCGCCGCGCATCTGGCGGGCGAGCGCCGCGTGCTCGCGCCCGAGATGCGCGGACGCGGCGAAAGCGAATACGCGCGCGATCCGGCGAGCTATACCCCGGTGACTTATGTCGAGGACGTCGAGGCGCTGCTCGCGCAGGAGGGCATCACGCGTTTCGTCGCGGTCGGCACCTCGCTGGGCGGACTGATGACCATGCTGTTGGCGGCGAAACATCCGGGCCGGATCGCCGGGGCGGTGCTCAACGATATCGGCCCCGCGGTCGAGCTTGCTGGGCTGGAGCGGATCGGAGAGTACGTGGGGCAGGGGCGCAACTTCCCCACCTGGATGCACGCCGCGCGCGCGCTCGAGGAAATGCATTCGGCCGCTCATCCCGAGTTCGAGACCGGTGACTGGCTCGCCATGGCCAAGCGTGTGCTGACGGTGCAGCAGAACGGCCGCATCGCGTTCGACTACGACATGAGCATCGCCGAGCCGTTTCAGGGCGGCGAGGGCGGTGCGCCGCCCGATCTGTGGCCGGCGTTCGAAGCCCTGCGCGATGCGCCGCTGCTGCTGGTGCGTGGCGGCTTGTCGGACCTGCTGTCCGCCCAGACGGCGGAGGAGATGGTCGCGCGCCATCCCGACGCCGAACTCGTTACCGTGTCCGGCGTCGGCCACGCGCCGCTGCTCGAGGAACCCGAGGCGCTGGCGGCGATCGACCGGTTGATCGCCCGCGCCGCATGACCGCCGCTCCGCGCGATCGGGCGCGCATCCTGCACATTCATTCGACTTTCGCGGCCGGCGGCAAGGAGTTGCGCTCGGTCCGACTGATCAACGCCTTCGGCCCCAGGGTCGAACACGCCATCGTGTCCGCCGAGCTCGAGAGGATGGAGGCCGCACAGCAGATTCTACGCCAAATTCCCGTCACCTATCCGCGGAACTTTCCCACGCTCCGAGGTTGGCCGACTCCCCCGCGCCTGCAACGGCTGGGGCGGGCGATGCAGGGCTACGATCTCATACTGACCTACAACTGGGGCGCGATGGACGCGGTGATGGCGCACACCGCCTTCAAGGACATCTTCGGTCTTCCGCCGCTGATCCACCACGAGGACGGTTTCAACGAGGATGAGCATGCGCGCCTCAAGCCGACGCGCAATCTTTACCGCAAGATAGCGCTCGGACGCGCCAACGGGCTGGTCGTGCCCTCGGAAACGCTCGAGCGGATCGCGCTCGAGGTGTGGGACCAGCCATTGGGCCGGGTCAAGCATATCGCCAACGGGATCGACACCAGGGCGTTCGCCAAGCGCCCGCGGCCCGATGCGCTGCGCGGCATGGTCAAGCGCAAGGGCGAGATGTGGGTCGGCACGATCGCGGGGCTGCGCAAGGTCAAGAACCTCCCTCGGCTGGTGCAGGCGTTCGCATCTATGCCCGATGAGTGGCATCTGGTGATCGTGGGCGAGGGACCGGAGCGCGAAGCGATCCGTGCCGCTGCCGACCACCACGGCATCGCACACCGCATGCACCTGCCGGGTTTCGCCGCCGATCCAGCGCGTTACGTCGGCTTGTTCGATATTTTCGCGATCTCCTCCGATAGCGAGCAGGCGCCGCTGTCGCTGATCGAGGCGATGGCGGCGGGGCTACCGATCGCGGCGATGGACGTCGGCGATGTCGCGCAGATGGTGGCCGAACCGAACCGGCGCTTCGTCGGCGCTTCGCCCGACAAGCTCGCGGCGGCGCTGCGCGCGCTGGCCGCCAATTCCGATCTGCGCGATGAGCTCGGCCGGGCGAACCGCGAGCAGGCGCGGGCCCGGTTCGACGAAAAACCGATGATCGCGGCCTACCGCCGCCTCTACGCCTCGGCCATGGGACGCGATACGCTGGCCTGACACCGGCGGCCGACGCTTCACCTGTGGTTCACTCGCCGGGGGACAGGCAGGTTTCCAAGTTGAATTGGCGCGCCCATCGGCTAAACAGCCCGCCGAACCTAAACTGACAATTGGAAAGAGCCACCGCTTGGCCCTCACCCCTAGCTCCGATCAGAAGCGCGTCGCCTCCGAAGATGTTCTCCTGCGCGAGGTCGACGACGCCGTGCGCCAGGATCAGTACGCCGATTTCGGCCGCCGCTATGGCAAGCCGTTGCTGGCCGCGCTGGTGCTCGGCCTCGCGGCGTTCGGAGGATACCTCTACTGGGATCATCGCCAGGAAGCCGCGATGGAGCGGCGCTCCGAAACGCTCGTCAGCGCGCTCGACCGCCTGCAGGCCGGCGATCTCGCCGGCGCGAGCAATCAGCTCGACCCCTTGATCGCCGAGGGCGATGGCGGCGCCGCGACCCAGGCGTCCCTGCTCAAGGCCGGCATCGCGATGGAACAGGGCCGCACCGCCGACGCGGTGGAGCTTTATGCCGCCGTCGCCGCCGACGGGGATGCGCCGCAACTGATGCGCGACCTCGCCACGATCCGCCAGGTCGCCGCGACGTTCGACAGTCTCGAGCCCGCCGAGGTGGTTTCCCGGCTCCAGCCGATGGCCGCCCCGGGCAAGCCGTTCTTCGGCAGCGCGGGCGAGCTGGTCGCGATGGCCTATCTCGAACAGGGCAAGAACCCCGAAGCCGGCGCCCTGTTCGCCTCGATCGCCAAGGACGAGACCCAGCCCGAAGCGCTGCGCTCGCGCGCCCGGCAGATGGCCGGCGTGCTCGGAGTCGACGCGATCGAGGACGTCGATCAGGTGCTCGACCAGATGCGAGCGCCCGACGGCGCCGGGCCGCCAGCGCAGTAGATATTTCAGGACAGGCCTCAACCGATGACTTCTCTTCGTTTTTCGCACTTCTCCCGCGGCCTGGCCGTCGCGACGCTGGCGGCTACGCTCGGCGCATGCGGCATCTTCGGCGGCGACGATCCAAAAACCACCCCGACGATCGGCGAGCGCAAACCCGTGCTGTCGCGCATCGAGAGCGGCGCGAGCGTCGATCCCTCGCTCGCGGGCGTCGCGGTGGTCCTGCCGCCTGCGGAGACCAACAGCGAATGGCCCCAGGCCGGCGGCACCGCGAGCAAGAGCTACGGCCATCTCACGCTGGCCGAGAACCCCTCACGGGCGTGGACCGTGCAGATTGCCGGCGGCGGCGAACGCCGGAGGCTCGCGGCGGCGCCGGTGATCGGCGGCGGCATGCTCTACGCTGTCGACACCGCGGGCGTGGTGTACGCATTCGACGCCGCGACCGGCGCACGGCGCTGGACCTATCGCATGGAAGTGGCCGACAATGTTCAGAATGCCGCGTTCGGCGGCGGCGCGAGCTATAACGAGGGCCGGGTCTACGTGACCAACGGCGTCGGCGAAGTCGCCGCGCTCGACGCGCAGACCGGGGCCGAAATCTGGAAGGTTCAACCGGCCGGCCCGCTTCGCGGCTCGCCCACCATCGCCTTCAACTCGGTCTACGTCATGACCCAGAACAACCAGATCATCGCGCTCGATGCCGCCACCGGCGAGGAACTGTGGAACGAATCGGGCTCGCAGACCCAGGCCGGCGTGTTCGGCGTCGCCGCGCCCGCCGCCGGGCAGGGCACGGTCATCGCCGGGTACAGCTCGGGCGAGCTGTCGGCTTATCGGTACGAGAACGGCCAGTTCCTCTGGTCCGATGCGCTCGCGCGCACCTCGATCTCGACCGAGGTCGGTTCGCTGACCGATATCGACGCCGACCCGATTATCGACAACGGCCGCGTCTATGCGCTCGGCCAGGGCGGGCGCATGGCGGCCTACGAGCTGGTCACAGGGCAGCGGATCTGGGAGCTCAACGTCGCCGGGATCTCGACGCCCGCGATCGCCGGCGAGTGGATTTTTGCGCTGACCGACGACGCAAAGCTGCTCGCGATCGCGGCCTCGAGCGGCAAGGTACGCTGGATGACCCAGCTCCAGCGCTACGAGGACGAGGAGGACCGCGAAGGCGCGATCTTCTGGACCGGCCCGGTTCTCGCGGGCAACAACCTGTGGATCGCGAGCACTGAGGGCCAAATTTACAAGGTGAGCGTAGCCGAAGGCTCGGCGAGCCTGTTCATGGATCTCGAAACATCGGTTTCGCTTCCGCCGGTGGTGGCGAACGATACGCTCTACCTGCTCGACGATGGCGGCACGATCCACGCGTTCCGGTAGGCGGTAGCCGCTCGGCGCACTCCCTGGCCCGGCGCGGGACGGGGTGAACGGCTTACCCGCTCCTTAACCCTTTCCGGCTATCGCGCGGCTCACGATGAGCGCGCATCCGAACCTGGCGAAGGGACCTCCGGCGAGCGATGTCTCGGCGGGCGTGGGCCTCGCCGGCCTGCTCGGCCTGCTGGCGTGGATCGTGGTGTGCCGCAACTGGCCGCAACTCTCCGATATGTTCGCGATTCCCGGTCCGCGGGAGCCGCTCTCGGGCCCCTATGCCGCGCTCGCCGCACTGTTCTTCTCGGCCGCGCCGATGGTGCTGTGGTCGATTTTCGTCGACAAGGTACACCGCAACGCCTCGACCGGCATCGACTGGACACGCAGGCGCCCGCTTTCGGCGGTCGCGGAAGTCTCGCTGATCAAGATCGCCGCACTGTGGGCGACCTGGGCGATCCTCGGTGCGCTCTACTGTCTCGCGCGCTGGTACTGGCAGGGGCAATACCTGTTCGCGATGGAAGTGCTCGCCGCCGCGGCGATCCCGCTGTTCGTGCTCAGCGTACCCTACGTCCTGTGGCTCGACCGCCATCTGATCGAACCGCGCGATTCGGCGTGGCACTTCGGCGCAATGCTACTGCGGCACGAGGCTTACGATCCCGCGGAAGTCAGGAAGCACTGGCGCGCGTGGATCATCAAGGGGTTCTTCGGGGCCTTCATGATCTCGATCCTTCCGGGCGGCTTCGCGGTCGTGGTCGAAGCCGACCTTGCGGCGATCGCAGCCGACCCGGTGAAAATCGGCTCTCTGCTGATAACGCTACTGTTCGTGGTGGACGTGCAGATTGGCACGGTTGGGTACCTGATGACCTTCCGTCCGCTCGACGCGCATATCCGCAGCGGCAACCCGCTGCTCGCGGGCTGGCTCGCCGCGCTGATCTGCTACCCTCCGCTGGTGTTCGCGTTCATGGGCTCCGATGGCATGTTCGCTTACGAGATCAATACCCCCGGCTGGGCGCACTGGCTCGGCGGACACACGGCGCTGCTATGGCTTTGGGCCGCCTGGCTGGCCTTCCTCACCGCGATCTATGCCTGGGCGACGGTTGCGTTCGGGCTGCGCTTCTCCAATCTCACTTATCGCGGGGTGCTGACCAACGGCCCCTACCGCTTCACGCGCCACCCGGCCTACCTGTCGAAAAACCTGTTCTGGTGGTTTTCGACCCTGCCGTTTCTCGTCTCGAGCGGGTCGGTGGTGGACATGGTGCGCAACACCTTCTTCCTCGGCTGCGTCAGTGCGATCTACTTCTGGCGCGCCAAAACCGAAGAGGCGCACCTGCTCGGCGAAGATCCCAAGTACCGCGAATACCACGCGTGGATGGAGCGCCACGGGATGATCACGCGGCCACTCGCCGCTCTGAGGGATCGCTTGCGCCCGCAAGCGGCGGCGCTGGCGCAGCAGCCGGCGGAGTAAGCTAGAAGCTCTGTTCGTAGACGCGGGTGACGTCGCCTGCCCATTCGCCGTTGTAGAGATCGAGCAGGCGCTGCGCCGGGACTTTGCCGCTGGCGACGATTTCGTCGAGCGTTTCGAGGAATCCCGTCTCGTTGTCCCCGCCGGTGTTGAGGCGCGCGCGCGCGGCCAGGCCCGAGCGCGAGATCGCCAGCACTTCGCGCGCGATATCGCGCAACTTGCCGCCGCCCGGCAGCGGTGCGTCGAGCGCGAGTTTGGGCACCGCGTTGCGGAGGGTTTCCCGATCTTCCATCGACCAGTCCTTGACCAGATCCCACGCCGCGTCGAGCGCGCCCTGGTCGTAGAGCAGGCCGACCCAGAATGCGGGCAGGGCGCAGATGCGGTTCCACGGGCCGCCGTCGGCGCCGCGCATCTCG
>CAMPIA010000049.1 GCA_946886175.1 uncultured Altererythrobacter sp. | reverse complement strand
TCTCGGGCGGGAAGTAGCGCTCGACATAGGCGGCGCCGACCACTTCGCCGATCAGCCCCTCGGTTTCGGCGATCGCGCGCTTCCACCGGGCGCGCTGCTCGGGCGTGCCGGTCAGCGTGGTGCCGTAGAAATCGAAGTGCGCCTGGTCGATCGCGCTCGGCAGCACCGCGGCGTTGCCCGAAAGGAACTCCTTCACGGTCCACGCCTGAAGCACCTCGACCGGAATGTCGGCGAGGAGCGCCATCATCGCGGGCGTCCCGCCGCCGATCTTGGCCAGCGTTTCCTCGCTCAGGCCCAGTTCGGCAGCCTCTGTCTCGGTCGGCGGCAAGTCGTAGACGACGAACTTGTCGGTCTCGCCGAAGCCGCTTGCATCGATCAACGCATCGAGCGGGAATTCGCCCGACATGTCGACGAGCTCGGCAGGGGTCACTGCGTTATAGGTCAGGTCGCGGTTGCGGCGCGTGGCGCGGTCCCAGCTGACCGTGCGCGCGATCTGGTCCTCGAAATCGTAAACCTTCTGCGCGGTCGCCGCGGGATCGGCATAGCCGGCCTGCTCGAACAGGAAGGCGAGGTATTCGCGATACTTGGCCTGGATTTCCTGACCCTTCTCGGTCTCGTCGAGATAGTACTGCCGGTCGGGCAGGCCGAGCCCGCCCGAGGCGACATAGACCGAATAGCGCGTCGGTTCCTTCGCATCGACGGTCACGAACCCGCCGAGCGGCGAGGAATAGCCGGGCGTGCCCCACAGCGTCGCCAGCTCGGCGAGCGTGCCGGCGCCTTCGATCGCATCGAGATAGGGCTGCGCCGGCGCGAGGCCTGCGGCGTCGATCGCCTGGGTATCGATGAACGCCTTGTAGGCCTCGACGATGCGCGTCTCGTCGGCCGAGAGGCTTGCGGGGTCCTTCGTCACCAGTTCGTCGACCAGCGCCTTCACGTCGCTGGTCGATTTTTCGCGCAGCAGGTTGAACGCGCCGAAGCGGCTGAACTCGGGCGGCAGCGGATTGGCCTCGAGCCACTTCTGGTTGGCGAAGGCGAAGAAGTCGTCGCCCGGATCGATGCTGCGATCGATGTAGGCCGGATCGAAGCCCCATTCGCCGAAGCTCATGGTCGGAAGCGGAACCTCTTCGGCCTGCGCAGTCGGCGCGGCGGGCTCGTCCTGCGCGAGCGCCGGAACGGACAAGGTGAGCGCAAGCGCGCTGGCGCCTGCGGCAAGCAGTGTGCGGATCATGGGTGAAATCTCCCGGAAATTTTCAGTCAGCCCCGAGGATGCGAGGATCCTCCGGCGGCGAGCCTAGACGCTCGCACCGCGCGAACGGTGCCGTTCGTCGGCTTCAGTGGCAACTTCATAGAATTGCGCGCCTGTGCCTCGCCTGAACGCGCCGAATCTCACGCGGCTTCGCTGGGCGCGAACTGGAGCGCGGCGAGGCGCGCGTAGAGCCCGCCCGCTTCGGCAAGCTGGGCATGCGTGCCCTGCTCGACGATCCGGCCTTCGTCCATCACCACGATCCGGTCGGCCGCGCGCACGGTCGCGAGGCGGTGCGCGATGACCAGCGTGGTGCGGTCGGCCATCAGCCGGTCGAGCGCCTGCTGGACGAGCTGCTCGCTTTCGGCGTCGAGCGCGCTGGTCGCCTCGTCGAGCAGCAGGATCGGCGCGTCGCGCAGCAGCGCGCGGGCGATCGCCATGCGTTGCTGCTGTCCGCCCGAAAGCCGCGTCCCGCTCTCGCCGAGATAAGTGTCGAGCCCTTGCGGAAGCTCGCGCAGGAAGCGTTCGGCATTGGCCGCGCGCGCGGCTGCCCAGACCGCCTCGTCGTCCGCCTCCCACGCGCCGTAGCGCAAGTTGTCGCGCGCATCGGCGCTGAACAGCACCCCGTCCTGCGGCACCAGCGCGATGCGGCGGCGCACTTCGGCCGGGTCGGCGCTGGTGAGCGGGATCCCGTCGAGCCGGATCGTGCCAGCCTGCGGATCGTAGAATCGCTCGGCGAGCTGGAACACGGTCGACTTGCCCGCGCCCGAGGGGCCGACCAGCGCCACCGTCTCGCCCGGTTCGATCTCGAGCGTGAAGTCCTTGAGCGCGGCGGTTTCCAGCCGTGTCGGATAGCGGAACGAGACATTGCGGAACGACAGGCTGCCGCGCGGCGGCACGGGCAGGGGCTGCGGACGCGCGGGCGGCGCGATCTCGGGCTGTTCCTCGAGCAGTTCCTCGAGCCGGCTGGCCGCGCCCGCACCGCGCAGGAGCTCGCCGTAAACCTCGGTCAGCGCGCCGAACGCGCCCGCCACCAGCATGCCGGTGATGACGAAGGCGGCGATCGTGCCGCCGCTGATCTCGCCGCTGGTCACCGCGAGCGCGCCGCGCCACATGATCAACGTGATCGCGCCGAAGATCGTGAAGATGATCGTCGCGGTCATCAGCGCGCGCAGGAGGATGCGGCGCTTGGCGGTGGTGAAGGTGCGCTCGACCGCGACGGCGAAGCGCGCGCCCTCGCGCTGTTCCTGATTGAACGCCTGGACGATGCGCATCGCGGCGAGCACTTCGGCGATCATCGCGCCGACATCCGCGATCCGGTCCTGGCTCGAGCGCGAGACATTGCGGATGCGCCGTCCGAAGATCACGATCGGCAGCACCACGACCGGTATCCCGATCACCAGCCCGACGGTGAGCTGAGGCGCGAGCCAGAACAGATAGGCCGTGCCGCCCGCCGCCATCAGCACGTTGCGCAAGGCGACCGAAATCGTCGTGCCCACGACCTGCTCGATCAGCGCGGTGTCGGCGGTCATGCGGCTGGCGATCTCCTTCGGGCTGTTCTCCTCGTAGAACCCGGGCGCGAGGCGCAGGAGGTTGGTCTGCACCTTCAGCCGAATATCGGCGACCACCCGCTCGCCCAGCCACGATACGAAATAGAACCGCAGCGCGGTGCCGATCGCCAATACGCCGACGATAATCAGAAGGTACTGGAACCAGCGCGCGATGTCGCCCGAGCCGCCCTCGGCGAAACCGCGGTCGATGATGAGCTTGAAGCCATTGGGGATCGCCAGCGTGGCGGCGGCGGTCACGATCAGCGCGACCAGCGCCAGCGCGACCTTGCCCGGATAGTTCGCCGCCTCGCGGAAGATCATCTTGAGCGGGCCGAGCGTGCGCGCGGGCTTCGCCTCGTCGTCGATCTCGGTGCTGCGGCGGAAGAACCCGCGGCGGGGCTTTTCCTCGGGTTCGGGAGTGTCCGCGTCCATGTGGTGCAGGTAGCGACGACCACCGGCAAAATCCACTCGCCACTGGCAGTTCCGGCACGAATGCCTAAATGATGCGTTGCACAATCGAACCGATCCCGCCATCTTGCACTGCACAACGACGGGAGGCGTCCGCGAATGACGCCCAGCAGGGGACCGCTAACTTGCTCTATCACGCCTACGAACTGCAGCGCGCCTGGCTCAATGGCGCGAGCGCCTGGGCCTCGATCGGCGCCGAGCTGCTCTCGAACCCATATCTGCCGATGGGCTACATGGGCCTCGGCCCGGCCGCGTCGAGCGCGCTCGAGGTTTTCGCCCACGCCGCCGCACCGCGCGGCAAGCCCGCGTTCGGGATCGAAACGGTCGCGGCGGACGGAAAGGAATGGCCGGTCGAAGAAGCGACCGTGGTCAACAAACCGTTCGGCGACCTCAAGCGCTTCACTCGCGAAGGATTGCCCAGGGATGCGCCCAGGCTGCTGATCGTGGCGCCGATGAGCGGGCACTACGCCACGCTGCTGCGCGGCACGGTCCGGCGGATGGTCGAAAGCTGCGAGGTCTACATCACCGACTGGGCCGACGCGAAGACGGTGCCGCTGGCTGACGGCCGCTTCGATCTCGACGATTACATCGACTATCTGGTCGAATTCCTCGAACATATCGGGCCCGATGCGCACATGATGGCGGTGTGCCAGCCGTCGGTCCCCGCGCTGGCCGCGACCGCGATCATGAACGCCGAGCGCCATCCGTGCCGCCCGGCGACGCTGACCATGATGGGCGGCCCGATCGACACGCGCGAGAGCCCGACCACGGTCAACGATCTGGCGATGGAGCGGCCGATCGAATGGTTCCGCCACACGGTGATCGCGACCGTGCCGATGCAGCACCGCGGCGGCGGGCGGAAGGTCTATCCGGGCTTCCTGCAGCTCGCCGGGTTCATGTCGATGAACCTCGGCCAGCACATGCAGAGCCACTTCGAGATGTTCAAGCACCTGACCGCGGGTGACGACGACAGCGCACAAGCGACCAAGGACTTCTATGACGAATACCGCGCGGTGTGCGACATGACCGCCGAATTCTACCTCCAGACGGTCGAGGAGGTGTTCCAGAAGCACTCGCTCACCAACGGCACCTTCGTCCACCGCGGCAAGGCGATCGACCTCGGCGCGATCCGCGACACCGCGATCCTCGCGATCGAGGGCGAGCGCGACGATATCTCGGGCATCGGCCAGACCAAGGCGGCGCTGGGGCTCGCGACCGGGCTCGCGGCCAGCAAGAAGCAGTACTACCTCGCCGAGGGCGCGGGGCACTACGGCATCTTCAACGGCAGCAAATGGCGCGAAAAGATCGCGCCCGCGGTCGAAGACTTCATCGCCAAGCACGGCAAGGTGAAGCTGAAGGCTGCCGCCTGAGAGTTCGCTTCACGCCGAGACGCGAAGACTGTTGCGCCCGCGGCGGATCCGCTTTCTATCTGCAAACTTGCGACCATCGCGATCGGCGAAGACGATAGCCTCCGGCGGGTGTTTGTCCTCTCCGCGCCTCTGCGTGAATCGAAAAATCTACGGCTGAACCGGGCTCCTTCGCCCGAATATCCGCCGCAGCACCCGCCGCGCCGTCAGCAGCAGCCACACGGTCACCGCCAGAAGCGCCAGCGCGATTCCGACCGCGACGTAGGGGTATTCGTAGGCCGCCCACAGCAGCCCGGCGGTCGCCACGTCCTCAAGGCTGGAGACCGCGACGTTGCTCACCGGTTCGGGGCTGGTGTTGACCACCCCGCGTGCGCTTGCCTTGCCCGCATGCGCCGCCAAGGCCGCGCCGCCGCCGAGCAGGAACGCGATCACCTGGACCGCCGGGTCCGATGGGTCGACGATCGCCAGCGCGAGGAGCGCCCCGCCGACCGGCCGCACGAAAGTGTGCACCGCGTCCCACGCCGAATCGAACCACATGATCTTGTCGGCCAAAAACTCGGTGAGCGCGGCGAGGGCCGCGACGCCCATGACCCAGGGATTGGCGAGAGCGTCGAGCGCCGCAAGGTGCTCTGGCAACGGGATCGCGTCGAGCCGCATGGCGAGCCCCGTGGCGAAAATGCAGAGGTAGAGCCGCCACCCGGCGAGCAGGCTCACGCTGCCCGCGATGCCGACGATCTCCATCACGCCCATGGTCGCTCTCCTCGATGAGGAAGGATGCGCTGCGATCGGGCTGGCGGCAAGCGCTAGCGCGAATTGCCGAGGTAGGCAGTCTCGTCGGTCCCGCAGCGGAACGCCGCCGCGCGCTCGTCGGCGATCCGGCGGGCGACGCGGTTCGCGTCGGCCGTGTCGCCCGCAATGTGCGCGACGCGGCAGCCGGGCGATCCGGCGCGGCCGATTTTCTCGACCGCGAGCACCGTTCGCCCCTCGCCCTGCGGCGCGACGTCGAGATAGCGGAAGATCACCGCGAACGGCGCGCCGTCCTTCGTGCGCCATTCGAGCCGGTCGCCGAGTTCGTTGAAGGCGCCGAGGGTGGTGAATTCGCCCCCGTCGACCCCGATGTCGAGATCGAAGCGCCCGTCTCCGAGATGGACGAACACCGGCACGCCCGCGCGGCCGGGGCAGGCATAATCCACGCTCGCGCCCTCGGGATCCTCGCCGGTTACCCGGCAGGCCGCGAGGTCGAAATCGCTATAGGCCGAGGCGTAGCCGCCGGTGTCGGGTGTGGGCTCGGCGTCCGCGTCCTCTTTCGCCGGCGGGGTGGAAGAGGCGGTGGCGGAGGGCGCAGACGTTTCTTCGTCGGGCCCTCGCTCGGGCGGGTCCTGCGAACATCCCGCGATGGCGAGCGCACTCGCGCAGACGATGAAAGCGAACGGGCGGTGCATGCGGTTCTCCTCTTGCCCTGTGGCCTGCGAGGAGAACGCACGAGCCGCCCGCACGTTCAATCGGTGGCCAACGTCAGAGGACTTCGAACATCCCCGCCGCGCCCATGCCGCCGCCGACGCACATCGTCACCACGACATATTTCGCGCCGCGGCGCTTGCCCTCGATCAGCGCGTGGCCGGTGCAACGCGCGCCGGTCATGCCGTAAGGGTGCCCGATCGAAATCGACCCGCCGTTGACGTTGAGCAGTTCGTTCGGGATGCCGAGCTTGTCGCGGCAGTAGAGCACCTGCACCGCGAACGCCTCGTTCAGCTCCCACAGGCCCACGTCCTCGAGCTTCACGCCGGTGCGTTCGAGCAGCTTGGGAATCGCGAAGACCGGGCCGATGCCCATTTCGTCGGGCTCGGTGCCCGCCACCGCCATGCCTACATAGCGGCCGAGCGGGGTGAGGCCCTTCTTCTCGGCGACCTTCGCCTCCATCAGCACGCTGGCCGAGGACCCGTCGGAAAGCTGGCTGGCGTTGCCCGCGGTGATCGTGGTGCCCGGGCCCATGACAGGCTGGAGCGAGGACAGGCCGTCGAGCGTGGTCTCGGGGCGGTTGCCCTCGTCCTTGGCGACGGTGACCTCGCGGTCGGAAATCTCGCCGGTTTCCTTGTTCTGCACCTTCATCGTGGTGGTGACGGCGACAATCTCGTCGTCGAACTTACCGGCTTCCTGCGCGGCGGCGGTGCGCTGCTGCGATTGGAGCGCGTATTCGTCCTGCGCCTCGCGGCCGATCCCGTAGCGCTGGGCTACCGTCTCGGCGGTCTGCAGCATCGGCATGTAGATCGCGCCGTGCATCGCCATCAGCTCGGGATCGGGCATGACGCGCATCTCTTTCGTCTGGACGAGCGAGATCGATTCCTGACCGCCCGCGGCGACCACGTCCATGTTGTCGACCATGATCTGCTTGGCCGCAGTGGCGATCGACATCAGGCCCGAGGAGCACTGGCGGTCGATCGTCATGCCCGAGACCGAGATCGGGCACCCGGCGCGCAGAGCGACCTGACGCGCGAGATTGCCGGCCTGCGCGCCCTGCTGGAGCGCGGCGCCCCAGACCACGTCGTCGATCTCGCCCGGGTCGATCCCGGCGCGCTCGATCGCGGGCCTCAGCGAATGCGAGCCGAGCGTGGCGCCGGGGGTGGCGTTGAAGCCGCCCTTGTAGGCGCGGCCGATGGCGGTGCGGGCGGTGGAGACGATGACTGCGTCGCGCGACATAATGGCAAATCCTTATGCTTGTTCGGGGTTCGGGAAACGCGCCGCGCCGGGTTCGAGCGGCAGGTCGAGCGCACCGCAGATCAGCGACACGCCGTGATAGAATGCTACGAGCTGGATCACTTCGAGCGCCTGCTCTTCCGAATAGTGCTCGCGCAGGTGCCGCCACTCGTCGCCGGACAGGCGCTTGCGATCGAGCAGCGCGTCGACGGTGGCGATCAACGCCCGCTCGGGCGCGCTCCACACCGGATCGCCGCTCTCGCCATGAACCAGCGCCGCCTGCTGCGCTTGGTCGATGCCGGCCTTTTCGCCAAAGCCGCGGATGTGCACCCCATATTCGTATTCGCAGCCGCAGCGCGCGGTGGTGCGGTCGATCGCGAGTTCGCGTTCGCGCAGCGGCAGCGGGCCCTTGTCGAGCATTCCGCCGCCGCTGAATTTCGCCCAGGCGCGATCGTGCTTCGCCAGCGTGGTGAACAACACCAGCGGATCGGCCCCGCGCATCAGCGCGTTCATCGCCTGCGCGAACGGCTCCGGATATGGCTCCGCGAGGGGTTCGATCCGCGCCATCGGGTCAGACGAAGAACTGCATGATCCATTCGGTGATCAGCGCCGGCTTGTCCTCGCCCTCGATCTCGATCGTGATCTCGTGCGTCTGCTGCCACTGGCCGGGGCGCTTCTCGGTGAGCTCGAGCAATTTCCAGTGTCCGCGGATGCGCTTGCCGCTCTTCACGGGGGAGATGAAGCGCGTCTTGTTGCCCC
>CAMPIA010000048.1 GCA_946886175.1 uncultured Altererythrobacter sp. | reverse complement strand
TCGAGACTTCCTGCCCGGTGCGCTCCTTCACGCTCGCGGCGATCGCGTCGCACTTGCTCTTGGTGCGGCTGGCGAGGTGGATCTGGCTGAACACGTCGGGGTTCATCGCCATCTTGTGAACGCAGACCGAGCTGACCCCGCCCGCACCGATTACCAGGACTTTCGACATGTTCGCTCCAATTCGTTGCTGCGAGCCCGCAGACGCAGGGCTCGGCGGTAATGGTCGCCCACATAGGGAAATGCGCTGGCAGGGCAACACGATCCGAAATCGCTTTCCTATACGCGCCCAATTCGCCAGCATCGCCGAATGACCGCCACGCCATCCCTTCGCTCGCCGATTTTCGACGTGCTCGACGCCCCGAACTTTTTTGCCTCAGGACAGTGTAACATGTGGTCCATGTCTCGCCCGCGAGCAGCGCGCCGATGAGCGCGGAACGCGTGCCAACTCGCGAAGGCGTGCTGCGTGCCGCGGTGAAGATCGCCGGGATCCTCCCGCCCACGCCGCTGCTGCCGCTGGAGATCGAGGGCACGCGGCTCTGGGCCAAGGCAGAGACCCTCCAACCCGTCGGCGCGTTCAAGATCCGCGGCGCCTGGCACCGGTTGAGCGATCTGACGGACGAGGAACGGGGGCGCGGCGTGGTCGCGGTCTCGAGCGGCAACCACGCGCAGGGCGTCGCCTGGGCGGCGAAGCGGCTCGGCATCGCCGCCGCGATCGTCATGCCGCGCGACGCGCCCCGGGTTAAGCTGGAAGCGACCCGCGCGCTCGGCGCCGAGATCGTGCTCTACGACCGGCCGGGGGAGGACCGCGACGCAGTCGCCGCGCGCGAGATCGAGGCGCGCGGCGCCGTGCTGGTCCACGCCTTCGCCGATCCCTGGGTGATCGAGGGCCAGGGCAGCGCGGGGATCGAGATCGCGGCGCAACTGGGCCGCGAACCTTCGCGCATCCTCGCGCCGTGCGGTGGCGGCGGGCTGAGCGCCGGGCTGGCGCTCGCCTGCCCCACGTCGGCGATCGTGCCGGTCGAGCCCGCGGGGTGGGACATGGTCGGCCGCAGCCTCGCGGAGGGCGCGATCGTGCGCGCGGCGACCGATGCGCCGAAGACGATCTGCGACGCGCTCCAGCCCACCGCGAGCGCGCCGATCAATCTCGAGGTGCTGCGCGGGCGCAGCGAACCCGGCGTGACCGTGACCGACGACGAGGTGCGCGCCGCGCAGCGCTTCGCGTTCGCCAAACTGAGGCTTGTGGTCGAACCCGGCGGCGCGGCCGCGCTGGCCGCGGCGCTCGCGGGAAAGGCCTCGCTCGATGAGAACACCGTGGTCATGCTCACCGGCGGCAACTGCGATCCGGAGAGCTTCGCGGCGACCATCGCGAGCGTTTGACATCCGACCCGCTGCGGCGCAGTTTCCGCCGGGGTCGCTGGAGGGGGTAAACGATGCAGGCACAGATTCTCGCGCCCGCCGCCGTGCTGGTGGCCTGGACGCTGGTGATGCTGATCTGGACGGCCGCGGCGCGGCTTCCGGCGCTCAAGTCGCTGGGCGGCATGGCCAGCGCCAAGCCCGGCGGCCGCGGCCAGGATCTCGAAGGCGTGATCGACGATCGGATCAACTGGAAGTCGCACAACTACGCCCACCTCGTGGAGCAGCCGACGCTGTTCTACGCGATCGTGGTCATCCTCGCGATCATGGGGCCGGGCGCGCACGACGTGCTGTTCGCCTGGGCCTACGTCGCGATCCGGATCGTCCATTCGGTGTGGCAGGCGACGGTCAACCGGGTGCCGGTGCGCTTCGGGCTGTTCATGCTGTCGACGCTGTGCCTGATCGTGCTGACGGTCAGCGCGCTGACGCTCACCGTGTTCGCCACCCCGGGGATCGCACCATGATCGGGATGGCGATCCTCCAGCCGCTGGTCGCGCTGATGGCGTGGACCATGATCATGTGGCTGTGGATGTACGCGACGCGCATTCCGGCGATGAACCGCGCGAAGATCGACATAGCCAGGCTCAACGGCGGCACCGGCAAAGACCTCGACGGCGTGATTCCGCCAGCGATCCAGTGGAAAGCGCACAACTACAACCACCTGCACGAAGCGCCGACGGTGTTCTACGCGGTCGGGCTGGTGCTCGCGATCGTCGGTCAGGGCGACGGGCTGAACGCCACCCTCGCGTGGAGCTACGTCGGCCTGCGGGTGATCCACTCGCTGGTGCAGGCGACCGTGAACAAGGTCATGATCCGTTTCGTGCTGTTCGCGCTGTCGAGCCTGGTGCTGATCGCGCTGATCGTCCACGCGGCAATGGCGGTGTTCTAGGACGAGCCCCCCGCGAAGGTCACTCCGCCGCCTCGGCCTCGTGCCGCGCGAAGTCCAGCGTCGCGAGGAATCGCTCGGCGTCGAGCGCGGCCATGCAGCCGGTGCCCGCGGCGGTGACCGCCTGGCGGTAGGTGTGGTCCATCACGTCGCCGCAGGCGAACACGCCGCGGATCGCGGTCTTGGGCGTGCCCGGCTCGACCAGCAGATAGCCGTTCGCATCCATCTCGAGCTTGCCCTTGAACAGCTCGGTCGCCGGCGCATGGCCGATCGCGACGAAGGCGCCGTCCACCTCGAGCTTCGAGGTCTCGCCGGTCACCGTGTCCTTGAGCACCAGATGCGTCAGCCCGCCCGCCAGCGGATCGCCCTCGAAGCTCTCGACCGCCTTGTTCCACAGGGTCGAAATCTTGTCCGACTTGAACAATCGCTCCTGCAGGATCTTCTCCGCCCGCAATTCGTCGCGGCGGTGGATCAGCGTCACGTCGTCCGAGTGGTTGGTGAGGTAGAGCGCTTCCTCGACCGCGGTGTTGCCGCCGCCGATCACCGCCACTTTCTTGCCGCGGTAGAAGAACCCGTCGCAGGTCGCGCAGGCCGAAACGCCCTTGCCGCCCAGCTCCTGCTCGCCCGGCGCGCCGAGCCACTTGGCCTGCGCACCGGTCGCGATCACCAGCGTGTCGCCGATATATTCGTCGCCGCTGTCGCCCACCGCGCGGAACGGCGCGCCGCCCTCGAGATCGACCGAGACGATCGTGTCCCACATCATCCGCGTTCCGACATGCTCGGCCTGGGCCTGCATCTGCTCCATCAGCCACGGCCCTTGGACCACGTCCTTGAAGCCGGGATAGTTCTCGACGTCGGTGGTGATGGTGAGCTGGCCGCCGGGCTGGAGGCCCTGCACCACGATCGGCTCCATCATCGCGCGCGCGCCGTAGATCGCGGCCGAATAGCCGGCCGGGCCGGAGCCGATGATGAGCATCTTGGTGCGGTGGGTAGCCATGCGAGAAGGTCCGTAGATATGGGGCGGAAGCCCCGAAGTGGGTCAGGATTCGACGAGATGCAAGCGCAGCGCCTCGCGCCGTTCGTCGTCCACCTCCAGCACATCGGCGAGGAACACGTCGAGCGAACCGTGCGCTTCCTCCACAGCTTCGCGCATCGCGTGGAGATAGCGCGGGTCGACCCCCATCAGCACGCGGATCGTGTCGTCCTCGACCGCGCCATGCTTCGCGCGGATCGTCCCGCCGCCCGCCGCGATGCGCGCCTCGATGTTGCCGGCGCTGTTGGTGAGGAGGAAATCCTCCATCGCGTCGTCGGGGTGAACCCCCAGTGCGTGGTGCAGCAGCGCCACCGCCATGCCGGTGCGGTCCTTGCCCGCAAGGCAGTGGACGAGGCTCGCCCCGCCCCCCTCGGCGAGGGTCGCGAAGTAGCGCTTCATCACCCACAGCACCGGCGTTCGGTTGGGCAGGTTGCGGTAGATCCGCTCCATCGCCCGGTGCGCGCCGTCGAGCGTCAGCACCCCGTCGCCCGCCTCGATGTGCGGCGCGAGGTTGGCGGTCTCGCCTTCGAACGCGATCACCTCCGCGCAGAACCCGTCGGAGCGGCGGCAGGGATAGGTCTGGCGCTCGCTCGCGCCGCGAAAGTCGATCACATGGCGCAAGTCGAGCGCGGCGATCGCGGCGAGATCGGCGTCGCTCGCATCGACATGCTGGCCCGAGCGATAGAGCAGCCGGCGCTTCATCCGTCCGCCGCCCGCGACCAGGTAGCCGCCGTAGTCGCGAAAATTGTGAATGCCTTCGAGCGGAATGACGCGATCCTGATCCATCGCGCGCGGCCCTGCCATGCGGCCGGGCATGGCACAAGCTGTCAGGCGTCCGCCTTCAGCTCGGCGAGGTCGGTGGTGAAGTTCTCGGTCCAGCGCTGGACGTTGTCGTCGCGAACGGTGCCGATCATCGCCTCCCATCGCTCCTTGCGCTCGGCGAGCGGCATGTCGAGCGCGATGCGGATCGCATGTGCTAGATCGTCGGGGCTGTGCGGGTTGACCAACACCGCATCGGTGAGCTGCTGCGCCGCCCCGGCGAAGCGTGACAGCACCAGCACGCCCGGATCGTCCGGGTCCTGCGCCGCGACGTACTCCTTCGCGACGAGGTTCATCCCGTCGCGCAGCGGCGTCACCAGCCCGATCTTCGCCGCGCGGTAAAAGCCGCACAGTTCGGCCAGCGAATGGCCCCGGTTCACGTAGCGGATCGGCACGAGATCGACTTCGGAGCGCGCACCGTTGATCTCGCCCGTCTTCTGCTCGAGCATGGCCCGGATGTGCTGGTAGGAATCGACGTCCTCCCGGCTCGGCGGGGCGATCTGGATGAACACCAGGTCGCGCACGCGCTCCGGATAAGCGTCGAAGAAGCGCCCGATGCCGTCGATCCGCTCGGGCAGGCCCTTCGAATAGTCGAGCCGGTCGACGCCGATCATCGCCGTACGCCGCCGCGTGCTGGAAAGCAGCTTCTGACCCGCCTGACGCGCCTCGCCGGTTTCGGCTTGCGCCGTGAGATGATCGTAGTCGATCCCGATGGGGTAGGCGCGCGCATATGTGGTGCGTCCCTCGAAATCGATCCGCCCGGTGTCCTCGTCGGTCTCGGCGCCAAGCTCCTTGCTGCAATAGTGGCAGAAGCTCTCGAGCCATTCCTCGGTCTGGAATCCGATGAGGTCGTACTCGAGCATCGTGCGCACCAGCCGCTCGTGATAAGGGAGCGAGACGAACAGCCGGGTCGGCGGCCACGGCGTGTGGAGGAAGAACCCGATGCGGTTCTTCACCCCGCGCCTGCGCAAGCGCTCGCCCAGCGGCAAGAGGTGATAATCGTGGACCCAGACGAGATCGTTGTCCTCGATCAGCGGAGCGACGCTTTCGGCGAAGCGTTCGTTGACCCGTTCATAGCCCTTGGCGGTCTCGCGCTCGTATTCGGTCAGGTCGAGCCGGAAATGGAACAGCGGCCATAGCGTCGCATTGGCGTAGCCGTTGTAGTATTCCTCGATGTCCTGATGCGGCAGGTCAACGGTCGCGGTGGTCACGCCGCCGTGCTGCTGCATGTTGATGTCGCCGGTGAATTCGCCACATTCCTGCCCCGACCAGCCGAACCAGATGCCGCCATGCTTCTCCAGCGCCGCGTTGAGCGCGCCGGCGAGGCCGCCCTGGGCCCCGGCGGCGCCGCGCGCCTTCGGGACCGCGACGCGGTTCGAGATTACGACGAGACGGCTTATCGGACTTCGCTCCACGGTTTGGACAGCAGGCCGGCGCAGTTGATGATACCCACAAGCGAATAGGTCTGGGGGAAGTTCCCCCACAGCTCGCCTGTGTCGAAGTCGAGATCTTCCGACAGCATGCCGGAGGCGGTGCGGTGCGCCAGCATCGTTTCGAACAGCGTGCGCGCCTCTTCGTCGCGGCCGGCCATGTGCAGCGCCTCGATCAGCCAGAACGTGCAGACGTTGAACGCGGTCTCGGGCAGGCCGAAATCGTCCTCGCTGGCGTAGCGCAGCATGTGCTCGCCGCGCCGCAGCGCCTTTTCCGCCGCGGCGAAGGTCGACTGGAAACGCGGATCGTCGGGGCGCAGGAAGCGCAGTTCGACCATCTGCAGCAGGCTTGCGTCGAGATAGTCGCTTTCGAAACTGGCGCCGAAGTGCCCGCCGCCTTCGTCCTCCGGGCCTCCTTCGACCCAGGCTTCACGCTCGATGGTCTCGCAGATCTTATCGGCGCGTTCGCGCCAGAGCGCGCGCCGGTCCTCCTTCCCGATATGCGCGGCCACATTGGCGAGCCGGTCGCATGCCGCCCAGCACATGATCGCCGAATAGGTGTGGACCTCCTGCCGGGTGCGGAACTCCCACAGCCCTGCGTCGGGCTGATCGTGCATCTTCCACGCCATCTCGCCCACTTTCTCGAGACTGGCGAAGTCGCGCTCGTCGGCCATGCGCAGCAGGCGACGGTCGAAGAACGCCTGCACGGTCGGCATGATGATCTGGCCGTAGCAATCGTGCTGGACCTGGAAATAGGCCGCATTGCCCACCCGCACCGGCCCCATGCCGCGATAGCCGGCCAGGTGTGGGGCGGTCTCCTCCTCCAGCGTCCCGTCGCCCATCACCGAATAGAGCGGCTGAATCTGCCCGCCCTGCGCCGAATCGACGATGTTGCGCAGGTAAGCGAGATATTTCTCGAGCACGTCGAGCGCGCCGAGCCGGTTCAGCGCCTGGACGGTGAAATAGGAATCGCGAATCCAGCAGAAGCGATAGTCCCAGTTGCGCTCGCTGTGCGGCGCTTCGGGGATCGAGGTGGTGAGCGCGGCGACGATCGCGCCTGTTTCCTCGTGCTGGCACAGCTTGAGCGCGATCGCGCAGCGGATCACCTCGTCCTGCCATTCGAGCGGGATGTGCAGGCCCCGCACCCACAGCGTCCAGTACTTGCGCGTCAGATCGTCCATCTGGCGCAGCTCGGCGCGCAGATTGCCCGAGAACGGCTCGTCGGGGCCGAGAAAGAAGTGCTGGTCGCTTTCGACCCGATAGGACCGGCCCGACATCACATAGCCGACCGGCGCGTCGGTGCTGAGCCGCATCGCCTGCCCGCCGACGAGATAGCGGATGTGGTTGGTGCCGTTGGTCGTCTCGGCCGGCGTCGCGCCGTAGTCGCGGGTCGGCCGCAGCACGACCTTCATCCGCGGATTGCCTGCCACGGGCCGCACGATGCGCACGTAGGCGACCGGGCGGTACATCCGCCCGCTGCGCTCGAACCGCGGACAGAAATCGCGGATCTCGACCGCGCTGCCGTCCTCCGCCTCGAGCCGGGTGACGAGGATCGGAGTGTTGCGCTCGTAGTGCTGGGTCGCGGCGATCTGGCCTTCGAGCTCGAAGCGCCACACGCCCGTATCGCGCGCCTCACCGTTGAGCAGCGCGCAGAATATCGGATCGCCGTCCACGCGCGGGACGCAGCCCCAGACGAGAGCGGCCTGTGTATCGATCAGGCCGCTGACCTGGCAATTGCCGATCGGCCAGAGTTCGAGCGAAGTCGTGTCGGGTGGGGTCACAGGGTCAACCATTGATAGACGGCGGGAACGTCGGGCAGGCGGTAGCGCGCGCCGGTGGGGGTGTGATCACCGACGAGCACGCCGAAGCCGCCCGCCGCGACGCTGGCGGCGATCCCGTCCTCGTCGGTGAGGTCGTCGCCGACGAACACCGGCATCGCCCCCGCGAAAGGCGGCAGATCGAGGAACGCGCGCACCGCGCCGCCCTTGTCCGCGCCGGCGGCGGTGAGCTCGACCACGCGCTTGCCGTGCTTGAGGACGAGATCGAAGCGCTTGGCCATCCGATCGGCCAGTTCGTGCGCAGCGGCGCCGCGCTCGGGATCGGCGCGGTAGTGCAGCGCCGCGCCGTGCGGCTTGGCCTCGAGCGCGACGCCCAGATCGCGCGCGGCGGAATGGAGCGCGTCGAAGGCGCCCTGGGGCAGCGCAACGGCCGGATCGCCGATCGCCGCACCGGCTGCGTCGCGCTGGTCGCCGCCGTGCGAACCGGCGCAGGCGATCCCGTCGATCGGACAATGGCCGGCGAGGTCGTCGAGCGAGCGGCCGGTGATGAGCGCAAGCCTGCCGCCCACGCGCTTGGACAGCGCACGCAGGCGGGAAGAAAGATCGGGGGGCACCACGATCGCGCCAGGCGCGTCCGCGAGGTCGATCAGGGTGCCGTCGAAGTCGAGAAACAGCGCGATATCGCGGTCTTCGATCAGCCGCTCGAACGGCGGCGGCGCGGGAAGATCGAAAGCATCGTTCA
>CAMPIA010000047.1 GCA_946886175.1 uncultured Altererythrobacter sp. | reverse complement strand
TGTCGGAGGAGGTCGCGGCCGATTACCAGACCACGCGTCTTTCGCTGAAGGCCCACCCGATTGCGTTCCTGCGCCCGGCGTTCGACGCCGCGGGCACGCTGCCTTGCGCCGGCTTACGCGATTGCCGCAATGGCGACCGCGCGAAGGTGGCGGGCGTGGTGCTGGTGCGCCAGCGGCCGGGCAACGGCAACGCGATCTTCGTCACGCTGGAAGACGAAGGCGGGATCGCGAATGTGGTCATCTGGGCGCGCCTGTTCGAGCGCTTCCGCCGCGAAGTGATGGCGGCCCGGCTGATGCTGGTCGAAGGCGAAGTTCAGAAAAGCCGCGAAGGCGTGATTCACCTGATGGCCAGCCGCGTCCACGACCGCACCGCCGAACTGTCGCGGCTGTCCGAAACGCACGACCCGAACCCGCTGCTGTCGCGCGCCGACGAATTTCTCCACCCGCAGCACCCGCGCAACGTGCGCGTCCTGCCCAAGTCGCGCGACTTTCATTGACCGCGCAGATCTCGAGAAGCCCGGATCAGAATTCGACCCGGGCGCTCACCGTGTAGTAGGTTCCGAAGATGTCATACAGATTGCTGCCGACCGGGGAGAGCGGGCCATCGACGTCGAACACGTTGGTGACGTCGCCCGACAGGGTGAACCTGTCCGCCACGCGGAACCGGACGCCGAGATCGACGTAAGTGCGCGATTCGATGTCGTTGTTGATGAGGACGCCGTCGAGCGCCGAGTTGAACTTTCCGCCGTCGACATAGCGCACCCTGGCATAAGTCCCGAACTCGTCCGCGTCGTAGGCCACGCTCGCATTGGCGCGCCATTTGGGGATCGCATTGGGTGTCGAAGAGCCCACGTCACCCGCCGTATCGACGCGGCTGATTCCATCGTCGAAAACGAATTTCTCGACATAGTTTGCCAAGGCGCGGAGGCGCAGGTTCCCGTTCCACAGCGGTCTCAGATAAGAGACCTCGAAATCGATGCCGCTGGTTTCGAACGACGCGACATTCTGGAAGCCGGAAAAGATCGTGGTGATCGTGCCGTTGGAATCGCGGATGACCCGGTCGCACGCATCCTGATTGCCACCGGCGCACGATTGCACGACGGCATCGCGCGACAGCGCCACGATCGCGCCCTCGATCTCGATGTCGTAGTAATCGACCGAGAGGCTCAGGCCGGGCACGAAGGACGGCGAAAACGAACCGCCGAAGGTCAGCGTGCTGCTCGTTTCCGGGACGAGGTCCGGATTTCCGCCGGTGAAACTCGTAACCTGCGCCGGATTGGCGTTGTAGCCCGGTCCGGCATTGGGAGGCCGCAGGCTGGGATCGTCGACGACCGGACCGATGTTGATCGAACGCTGCGAGAACAGTTCGTTGATACTCGGCGAGCGAATATCCCGCGAGCGGGTGACGCGCAGCAGAATATCGTTCACGATCCGCGCGGTTCCGCCCAGCTTCCACGACCAGATCCCGCCGCTGCTGCTGTAATCGGAATAGCGCGCGGCGCCGTTGAAATCGAGCGTCACGGCATCGTCGATATCGAGCAGTGGCAGCGCGACTTCGCCGAAGCCCTCCTGCACGTCGAAATCGCCCGAAAGATCGCTGACGAACACCGGAAGCGCGAAACCGCCCGCCAGCGTCTCGGGAGTGCGCGATCCGGAGAGTTCCTCCCACCGCGATTCGAAGCCGACCGCGACAGTCAACGGACCGGCCCAGAGGTCGATCAGATCACCTTGAACCTCGACCCCCAGAGAATCGAGCTTGCTGGTCGAGAAGCTCTGCTGAGTGCCCGTCGTATAGCCGAGGGCCTCGGCCGAGACATTGCCGACCCCGAACGGATTGATCGGGGCGCACGCGGGATCGTCATTGGTCGGATCGGCGTCTGCATTTATCCCACAGACGATCTGGCCACCGGCCGAAACCGCATCGATCGCATTGCCGAAATTGGCGGCGAGCCGCGATCCGCTCAATTGCTGATTGCTGTCGACCTCGCCGTGGCTGAACCACGCGGAGTAGTCCCAGTCGCTACCGAATTTTCCATCGATGCCGATGGCGCCCTCGATGGTCTCCCGGTCGGCGTCGAATTCGAGCGTATAGGGTCCGGCGAAGAGACGGTTGAATGTGAAGCTGGTCTCCCCGGCGGCGGCCAGCCGATCGCGAATGCCCTGCGAAAGAAACGGATTGCTCGCCTGGATCGTCAGAGGCGGGGTGACGCCGCCCGTCGCGATCGTGAAGTCCGGAAAGAACGGATATGCCGAGATCACGCGGCCATACGTCGCATCCGCCCAGATCGTGCCGAACCCGACATCGTAGCTCACGCGGGCATAGGCGGCGGCACGCTCGAACGGGGTCGCCGCCACGACATAGTCGTAAAGATTGACGCCATCCGCGCCGCCGACCCCACGCGCGTCAGGCCCGCGGAATGGCCGCAAAGTGCCGTCGGGATTGAAAGTCTGTCCGGCGAGAACGCCCGAAAGGATCACGCCGCCCACGCTCGTGTCGGCGAAATTGACGTCTTCCACCAGGGCAACCCCGCCGGGGGCCGGCGCGAGGCCGGTGCTGCCGAGATTCGGCCGCGAATTGCGGTTCAGGATACCTTCGTCGTTGACGTACTCGGCGCCGATCATGAAGTGGCCGGCCCCGTCCGCGAACGATGTGCCGAAACTCCCGTCGAACCCGTAGCGCATGGCGTCGCCGCGCGACGCGAGGCCGGTGGTTGCGCCAAGCGTCAAGCCCTCCAGATCGTCGTCGAGGATGATGTTGACCACACCCGCCACCGCGCCCGAACCCCACGCCGCGGAGGCGCCGCCGGTGACGACTTCGACCCGCTCGATCAGGTTCGACGGCACGAAATTGAGATTGTTGTCGCCGACGAACCGGCGCCCGTTGATCAGGGTCAGCGTCCGCCCGGTCCCAAGCCCGCGCAAATCGACCGGAGCAGTGCCGCTCGAGGTGTTGCCGCCGGACACCTGCGGGGTGACCGTGGGGCGGAACTGGGGCTGATCGTTCAGCGCCTGCTGAATGTTCGACCGCGCGCCCTGATCGAGCAGGTCCTCGCCGAGCACGATGGTAGGGGTCGGCTGATCGAAGCCCGCGCGATCGATACGCGAGCCGGTGACGACGATCTCGGCCGATCGCGCATCGTCCTGCGCCGGCTCTTCCACCACGGGATCGGCGTCTTGTGCGAATGCAGCCGGCGAGGCGACCAGCGCGGTCGCCATGGCCAGGGCGCTCGCGCATCGCGCACCAGCCCCAAATCCGAGTCCTAGTCTGTGCTTCATGCCGCCTCCCTCGATGCCGCGCGCCGCGCGATGCCATCCCTTATCGATTTTCGAACTGGGACATTATTTTCTTATTGGCATTTTTTGCATGAATTAAGAGAAGGCACAAGCGCAAATTTCCGGTCCCGCACCCCTCCTTTCGCTCGGCCGGAGAAGGCGCGGCTGGAAAGCCGCGCTCGGCAATTCACTACACCGCTCGAGCCGGAGGCGCAGACAGGTCGACTGCCCGCGCTCCGGATCGGCGCCCACCGGCGTTCAGGGCGCTTCGGTGTAGATATACTCGTGCTGGCTATCGCGGATGGTCAGCGTCCGCGCCCCATCACGCTCGCCGATCAGGGCGTCGACGCCGATCGCGCCGGGCCCGACCGACACCAGCGACACGCTGCCGTCGGCGTTGCTCCGCGTGGCCACGGGGCCTTCGATAAAGCCCGCGTCGATCCATGTGGCGCCATCCCGCTCGGTGATCGTCAGCGCGCCGACTTCCGGATTGCGATATGTCGCCGCCAGATTGCCGAGGACCGCCGGATCGCCGGGCACGGTCAGCCGCGCGCGCTGGGCGTCGGCTTGCGCTTCGATCCGCGCGGCGGCCACCGCCACCTCTTCCGCGGCTTCGGGCTTGCCGTCATAGACGACTTCCAGCAGCCGCCGCAGGAACGGGCCCAACATCGCCGCGCCCGGATCGGCGTTGGTCAGGATCGCGGCCCCGATGCCGGCTTCGGGCAGGACGTAGAAGTTGCTGTGATAACCGAGCAGGGTTCCGCCATGGGTGACGACCGGGACGCCCCAGGCGATCCGTTCGAACAGGCCCATCCCGTACCAGCTATCCTCGCCCACCGGCACACCGCGCTCGCGGCGCTCGACCAGATTGGCCTCGCTCACCAGCCGATCGCCCTCGGGCGTGAGCCCTTTCGACAGCTCCAGCTGGACGTAGTGCGCCATGTCGGCGGCGGTCGACCAGGCGCCGCCGGCCGGCCGGTGCGGATAGACGGTGAAGTTGAAATCGTTCGACATCTCGACCACCCGGCCGTCGATATCGAGGCCGTGCGGCCGCGCCCAGTTGCCGCTCATCCCCTCTTCGAAATCGAAGGTGGTGTCGTCCATCCCGAGCGGTTCGAAGATCCGGTTCTCCATCGCCTTGTCGAACGCCGCGCCGAGCTCGAGATCGGGATAGGCGATCGCGCCGCCGAGATAGCCGGCCGCCGACGCCATCAGATTGTTGTACTGGAACAGTTCGCCGAAGGCGCTGGTGGGCTGCGTCTGGGCGAGTTGCCGGAAGGTGTCGGTCGCCGGCGCGCCGCTGTCGGCGAGGATGAAGGCGTAGTCCTTGCGCGGCAGGCCGGTGCAGGCGCAAACGAGGTGCCGCACGAGCGTCGCTTCGGTCGTGGCGTCGTCGCCGAGGCGAAAGGCAGGATAGAGCTCGGTGACCGGCTGATCCCAGCGAAGTTCGCCTTCGTCCGCCAGCACCGAAAGCAGCAGTGTCGCCATGCCCTTGGTGTTCGAGGCGATCATGAACTTGGTGTTCTCGTCGACCGGCTCGGGCGAGCCGAGCGCACGCACGCCGACGCCGCCCTGCCAGACGACCTGGCCCTGATCGACCAGCGCGATGCCGACCCCGGGCACGCCGAGAACGCGCGCGGATTCAGCGACGAAATCGCGTAAGGCCGCGATCCGATCGGGAGTCAGCCGGTGCGCCGCCCTGCCCGCGAAACTTTCACGCTCGTATCCGGCCGGCCGCAGGCTCTGCTGGATGATCGACGCAGCCGCCGACCGCTTTCCGTAGGTCGCTTGCGCGCCGTCGGCGATCATCACGGTCCACGAACCGCCCTTCCTCAGCGCGAGCGCGAAAGCCACCGCCGCTTCTTCGGGCGAGGTTTCGTATTCGATGCTCACCCGTTCGTCCCAGCCTTCGCCGGGCGCTCGCGGCGTGACCAGTTGCACCGGCCTCGCCATGGCGGGCCGATAGATCGCCCATGCCTTCGCCGCCGCCGCCTGAGCATCGGGCGCACTGCCTGCGTCGACGACGGCGATATGCAGATCGGCTTCGGGCGCCGCGAAGATCGTGGCCGGCCCGTTCGCCGCGACCGACCAATCCTTCGGTTGCGTGAAGCTGACACCGGACGGGGTCGCGCCATCGGTCTGGCCCTGCGCGACCAGCGGAGCGGGAATGCCCAGCAGAGCGAGAGCCAGCAAAGATTTCCTGATCAGTCTCATCATCCATCCCCTTCGCAGCGCATTGTCATTATCACTGAGTCGCGCTTGACCCAATTAGGCACTATCATCCTCACAAGAAAATTGTCAAAGTCCACGTGATCCCGATTCAAAGGAACAGCACGATGGTGAAACGACTTCTTGCGACAATGCTCCCGGCCCTCCTGCTCACCGGGTGTGCGGGACAGGCGGGTCCGGAATCGACGGCGGGCGCGGGCACATTCGACGTCATCATCCGCGGCGGCACGATCTACGACGGTTCGGGCGGCGCGCCTTACCGGGGCGATGTCGCCTTGCGCGACGACCGTATCGCCTTCGTGGGCGCCGCGATCTCCGGGAGCGCCCCGGTTGAGATCGATGCCACCGGGCTCGCGGTGGCCCCTGGATTCATCAACATGCTGAGCTGGTCCACCGAATCGCTGATCGTCGACCCGCGCGGCCAGAGCGAGATCCGGCAAGGGGTGACGCTGCAAGTGATGGGCGAAGGCTGGTCGATGGGTCCGCTCAACGCGGCGATGAAGAAAAGCGAGATCGAGCGGCAGGGCGAGGTCAAATATCCCGTCGAATGGACCACGCTCGGCGAGTATCTGACCTTCCTCGAGCAGCGCGGCACCGCGCACAATATCGCGAGCTTCGTGGGCGCGACCACCGTCCGCATCCACGAACTGGGCGAGGCCGATGTCGATCCCACGCCCGAGCAACTGGCACGGATGAAGGCGCTGGTTCGCCAGGCGATGAACGAAGGCGCGATGGGGGTGGGCAGCTCGCTCATCTATGCCCCCGCATCATACGCCGAGACCGACGAACTGGTTGCGCTGGTCGGCGAGGCCGGCCGCTGCGGCGGGATGTACGTCACCCACATGCGCTCCGAAGGCGATCGCCTGCTCGAGGCCATCGACGAGACGATCGAGATCGCCCGGCGCTCGGACGCGCCGGCGGAAATCTATCACCTCAAGATGGCCGGCCGCGGCAATTGGGACAAGTTCGACGCGGCGGTGCAGCGGATCGAAGCCGCGCGCGCAGCGGGCATCCGCATCACGACCGACATGTACACCTACACCGCCGGTGGAACGGGCCTCAACGCAGCGATGCCGACCTGGGTGCAGGATGGCGGGCTCGAAGCCTGGATCGAGCGGCTCAAGGATCCCGCGATCAGGCAGCGCGTCGCCGCCGAGATGAAAGCGCCCGGCGACGATTGGGAGAACCTGTTCCTCGGCGCCGGGCCCGATGGCATGATCCTCGCCGAGTTCCAGAACGAAGCGCTCCAGCAATACACCGGCAAGACGCTGGCGGAAGTCGCCAAGCTGCGCGGCACGAGCCCCGAAGAAACCGCGATGGAGCTGGTCGTCGAAGACGGATCGGAAGTCGGAGTGATCTATTTCCTGATGTCGGAGGAGAATGTCCGCAAGCAGATCGCTCTTCCCTGGATGAGCTTCGGCTCGGACGCGGCGTCGCAGGCGGCCGAAGGCGTGTTCCTCGAATCCGCGGCGCACCCCCGCGCCTACGGCAACTTCGCGCGCCTGCTCGGGCGCTACGTGCGCGATGAAAAGCTGATCCCGCTCGAAGAAGCGGTTCGGCGCCTGACCTCGCTGCCGGCCACGAATCTGGGCATCACCGACCGCGGATCGCTCGAAGCGGGCGACTTCGCCGACATCGCCGTGTTCGATCCCGCGACGATCGAGGACCACGCGACGTTCGCCGAGCCGCATCGCTATTCGACCGGCGTACGCCACGTATTCGTCAACGGCGTCCAGGTCCTGCGCGACGGCGAGCACACCGGGGCGACACCCGGGCGGGCCGTCCGCGGACCCGGCTGGAAGCGCTGCAGCTAGGCGAGCGGACGCGCAGCAAGGACGAGAACTGAATTCTCCGATCGGAGAACCGCGTAGCTGCGGATTGAACGGGAGCGGGACTGATGAAAGTGAAATCGAGCAAACTTCCGGCGCTGCTGCTGGCGCTCATGAGCGGCGCGGCGATCGCCCAACCTTCGGGCTCAGCGCCCGCGCCCTCGGAACAGGCGGCCGAGCAAACCCAGATCGATCCCGCCCGACTGGCCAGCCTTCCGCAGTTCATCGACGGTGTCCTGGCGCAGCAGATGGTCGGTCGCGAGGTCGCCGGAGCCGTGGTTTCGGTCGTATCGGGAGGGGATGTCCTGTTCTCCCGCGGGTATGGCCTCGAGGATGTCGACCAGGCCATTCGCGCCGACCCCGAACGCAGCCTGTTCCGGCCGGGATCGACCTCGAAGCTGTTCACCTGGACCGCGCTGATGCAACTGGTCGAGCAAGGCCGCGTCGATCTCGATGCGCCGGTCGAGGATTATATCGATTTCGAGATCCCCGACAGCCAGTCGCGGCCGATCCTGGTCAGGCACCTGCTCGATCACACACCGGGCTTCGAGGATCGCGGCGGCATCACCGCGAGCAGCCCGGCCGAATTCGTGGCGCTGGGGGAATGGTTGCCGAGCAATATCCCCACCCGTGTCCGCGAGCCCGGGGTCGAGACGTCCTATTCCAATTACGGCACCGCTCTGGCCGGCTACATCGTACAGCGCGTTTCCGGCCTGCCCTTCCCGGCCTATGTCGAGGAGCACATCTTCGGCCCGCTCGGGATGGACCGGACGACGTTTCGCGA